>JABXKX010000178.1 GCA_013619035.1 Peptostreptococcaceae bacterium | reverse complement strand
GTTATGGAAGGCTGTACCATCACCAACATCTGTGATTCTACCTTTTATGAGTTTGTTAATTGAAGCATGATAGTCATCACCCCATCCTTCAGAAAGATGGATACACCCTTTTAAAACATCTTCACCGACTTGACATAAGACCTTTATTTCACCTCTATCATTAAAGATAGTAACAAGATCACCCTCTTCAATATGTCTAGACTTCGCATCTACTATATGCATTTGAACGATTGGTTTGTCATTTCTTTTAGATAATTTCATTTCAGTAAATTGTGAGTTTAGTCGTTCAGAAGCATGACTACTAAATAGTTGCAGTGGATACGTCGACTTCTCTTTTGATGATGAGTATGCTGGTAACGGATTTTGATTAAGCTCTTTCATCTGTTTACTGTAAATTTCTATTTTCCCACTTGGTGTATTAAACTTATAATCCTCATAGGCAATTTCAGAATAAGTATCTTCTAAATAAGGTGCTTTAGAAAGTTTTCTATAAGTTGTTTTTAGGTCATTATGATTAAGTACTTCATCAATTAAGGATTCGTTGATTATAGGGAGATGTTTTAAATCATATCCCATCTTCTCAGCTAGTTCTCTATATATTTCAGGCTCACTCTTACAGGATTCAAGAGGTTCTGTTAGTTTTTGTAGCAAATGAATATACGAATCCCCATAAACAGCTATAAGATCATCTTTTTCTGAAAACATAGCAGCAGGTAAAATCAAATCAGCTATCTTTGTTGTATCTGTTAAGAAGTGTTCTACCACAACTATAAACTCTAATTGTTTCATAACCTCTCTCATCTGATTCACATCAGGAGAACTCGTAAGTGGATTGGCTTTTTCAATCCATAACATTTTTATATCAGGCGTTTGAGCCTTTAATTCATAAGCTAATTTTCCCACATGTATTTTAGGATTCATTATATTTTTTGGTACAAATGGTAATGTCACTTTCGGTTGTTGATTGTCTGTGAAGTAAAGACCTCCCCCACGGATACCAATACTACCTGATAAAGCAGGTAAAATACAAATAGCTCTCTCAGTTTGACCACCATTTGTATATCTCGTTTTGCCAGTACCTGAAACCAAAGCATAAACTTTGTTTCTTCTGATGGCATCAACAATTACCTCTAACTGAGTAAGTTCAAGACCTGTTTCTTTTAATATTTCAGTTATTGAGTATTTTTCCAGTTCAAGTTTATAATCATCAAATCCAAGTACATGACGCAGAATAAACTCTTGATCACAAAGATCTTTTTCTATTAAAAGTTTAGCGATACCCATAGCAAGCAAAGCATCCGTACCTGGTATTGGGTGAATTCTAACAGAACCATCAATCATGGTTTCGCTCACTCTCGGATCAATTACAATCAACTTTGCACCCTGTTTAACAGCAGTTTTTATGTATCTCATTCTATGAATATTTGTATTCGCAGGATTGGCACCCCACACAATAATCAATTTTGAATTTAATAAATCACAGTTGTGATTGTGTTTTATGGGTGAACCGTATGAATATTTTACAGCTGCTGATCCCGCTGCCATACACAAACTACCATAAGTTGTTGTTACTGGTCCATATTGCGACCAAAAACCATTTTTATAGCCATTAAATATGCCTGTATGACCCCAACCAGAAACATACATCACCGATTCCGTACTTTGTTCTTGTTTGTAATAGTTCAACTTTTCTATGATAACCTCATAAGCTTCATCCCAAGATATCTCATGAAGTGTATTGGTCTGTTTATCTCTTAATAAAGGTTTTCTAAGTCGCTCATCATGATACAATCTTTTCGGATAAGAAGCACCTTTTGAACAAAAATAACCCTGTGAATTATGATTACTATCGTTTCCTTTAACTTTTGTAACTTTATCATTTTCAACTGTCACGTCTAGTGAACAGACTCCAAAACAATCTCGCGGACAGACCGTTTGATAATGACCATCTTTTTTATAACTCATGTTGCCTCCATCTCTTTTATTCTTTCTTTATCATATCATATTTCTCAATAACACATAAGTGTCTTTCTCCCGCATACACCAAGGCTTTAATCACTCATTAATTCAACGGGAATTTGAAATTTTTCTTATTTTTAAACAGTTTTAACTGATTTGCGGAAATGTTTTGACAATTCAGCTGTGAAGCTTTAGAATGGAAGAAATATATTTTTGAGGAGGTAAAATTATGAAGGTTGCAAACGCAATAATAAAACATTTAGAAAAGGAGCAAATTTCAACAGTCTTTGGTTATCCAGGCGGTGCTGTTTTAGCTCTCTATGAAGAACTCAGAAAGTCGGCAATCCATCACGTCCTTGTCAGAAATGAACAATCAGCGGTACATTATGCCAGTGGCTTTGCACGAAAGTCATCTACAGTTGGCGTTTGTATTGCCACGTCAGGTCCAGGTGCGACCAACTTGATTACAGGTATCGCAACAGCCTATATGGATTCTATACCCATTGTTATTATTACAGGTCAAGTGACATCATCATTAATTGGTACAGATGCCTTTCAAGAAGCGGATATTACAGGTGCTACACAGCCATTTACCAAACACAGTTATTTGGTAAGAGATGCTAAAGATATTGGTCGTGTTCTAAACGAAGCATTTCACATTGCTTCAACCGGAAGACCAGGTCCAGTACTAATTGATATTCCATCTGATGTGATGAATGAGCAAGTCAAATTAGAGCTCACACATAAAATAGATATTGCAGGTTATAAACCGACGATAAAAGGCCATAAAGGACAGATCAAACGATCATTAACAAAACTTAAAAGCGCTACAAAACCTTTAATTTTTGCTGGTGGTGGTATTTTATCTTCAAATGCAAAAGAAGAACTCAAGGAGTTTGCAACAAAAAATAAAATTCCTGTTGTTAATTCTTTAATGGGGTTAGGATCCTTCGACCATAACTCTCCTCTTTATTGTGGACTGGTTGGCAGTCATGGTCACGTCTTAGCCAATAAGTTGTTTACAACAGCTGATGTCATTGTTGTTATTGGCGCTAGGATGTCCAATCGTGCCATGCATAATTTAGGCACACTTAATCCTGAAGTTGAAATCATACATATCGATATTGATCCAGCTGAGATTAGTAAAAATGTAGCGGCTACAATTCCAGTTGTAGGTGATGCAAAAACAATATTAAAAGAATTCAATTCAAAGGAATGTCATATTAAAACCACCCAGTGGTTATATGATATCAATAAACATAAAAGTTTTCAGAAAGAAACTGAAGATGACAACTTAGGATGTGTGTCTCCAAAAAGGTTTATGAAAGCACTTTCGAAACAACTCTCTGATTCTTCTACTTTGGTAGCGGATGTTGGACAAAACCAGTTTTGGGCAACAAGAAACTATGATATTACCCACAACAGGTCCTTTATGACATCAGGTGGTCTTGGAACAATGGGCTATTCATTACCTGCTGCAATCGGTGCAAAACTAGCCAATAAAGATCAGCAAGTTATCAGTACCATCGGTGATGGCGGTTTCCAGATGTGTCTTGGAGAACTTGCAGTTGTTTCAGAACAATCTTTGGGGCTTAAGATTATTATATTTAAAAACAATCGATTGGGCATGGTAAGAGAGATGCAGAGCAATGTTTTAGGAGCCAATAAGACATTTGGTGTGCATTTAGATTACGAAGTAGATTTTGTTCAACTCGGTAAAGCTTATGGCATAGATGGTATCAGACTTGATAAAGAAGAAGATATCGATAAAACAATCCAAACCATACTATCAGACGATAAACCTTACATTGTAGAATGTATCGTAAGCTCTGAATACAATACATTATAAGGAGTTCTTAATGAATAGACATGTTATTTCAGTTTTAGTAGAAAATAGCTCCGGCGTTTTAAGTCGCATCTCTGGATTATTCAGTCGAAGAGCTTATAATATAGACAGTTTATCTGTTGGCACCACAGAAGACCATAGATTTTCTAGAATGACCATTACAGTTTGTGGTGATGAACAAATATTTGAACAAATAAAAAAACAACTCAACAAACTCATTGAAGTCATCAAAATTACTGAGTTAAAATCTGAGTCTTCCGTTTGTAGAGAACTGATGATGATTCGAGTGAATTCAAATGGTTCTAGATCAAATATCATGGAAATTGCCAACATATTTAGAGCCAGTATCATCGATGTTGCCTCAGATAGTTTGGTATTAGAACTCACTGGTGATCGAAATAAAATTGATGCTTTTCAAAATATGTTGGAACCTTTCGGGATAATAGAAGTTGTCAGAACAGGTATTGCAGGTTTAGAAAGAGGATTAAAATAAAGATACCCAACTCATAGGAGTTGGGTTATTTGTTATTCAATGATAGTAATAACAACTTTACCAATCGCATGTTCTTCCATCAAATACTGGAATGCTTCTGGTGTTTCTTCAAAATTAAAATGCTTATCAACAAACGGTATGATTTGAGTTGCTTCAACTAACCTTTTAATCTCTACCAAATCTTGAGTTCTTAATTTTGCATCTCCTAGCCCTATCAAACGTTTGCCATTTTTATTTGAATAAAGTGGTGTTAATAGCATCCCTTGTAAAAGTTGTTTACCGGAACCTCCAACCATGACATAAATTCCTTTTTCAGCTAAAGCTGATTTGTATTTTTTAAGTGGTTGATACCCATTAATACCTAAGATGACATCATATTTATCACTCTTTTGAGTAAAGTCCTCTTGACGATAATCAATAACTGTATCAGCACCTTTAGATCTAACAATATCTGCACTTCTTTGACTACAAACGGCTGTCACTTTTGCACCATAAGCTTTTGCTATCTGTACTGCAAATAAGCCAACGCCACCTGAAGCGCCATTAATTAGGACCTGTTGTCCTTTTCTTACATCCGCTTTTTGTATTGCTTGCAGTGCAGTAACTGCAGCTTGTGGTATAGCAGCTGCTTGATTATATGTTATGCAACTTGGTTTAGTCATTAAGTGCTCTACTTTGATTCTCGCATACTCAGCAAGACCACCTAATAAAGCTTCTGATGTATTTCCAAATACTTGATCACCAACTTTTAAAGAAGTTACATTACTACCAAGCTGTTCTACAGTACCTGAAATGTCCAATCCAAGTACTTTGATTTTAGGTTTTGAAATACCATTCATCAATCGAATCAGAAAAGGATTCCCTTTTAACATATACTCGTCCGCTCGATTGACAGAAACCGCATGAACTTTAACAATCACTTCATCTGCTTCTGGTGTAGGACGTTTCATATCACTCATATGTAGTTCACTGTAGTCACCATATTTTTCATAAATCATTGCTTTCATAATAAATCCTTTCTTAGTATCTAATTGATACTATTTAAGTCTCTTGTCAAGAATAGGAAAATCATATAGTCGATATGTCATTTAATTCTCTGTTAAATAACTCAGCATACTCTGAGCTAAATTCTCTATAAATATAACGCATGCCAAAATCAGCTTTAGCTGGACGTTCTACTGCTTTTTTCAATACAAAATCATGAACTATTGTCTTATTGTACAGTGATTGAATGATTGATACTACTTCCTCTCTAAACATAATGCCTTCTTACCTTTAAATATATACCACTTTAATCATCGCATATAACGGGTGTAAGCAAAGTTAATAGAGCTCTAATAATCTATACAGCAAAACACACTGCTAGAGACAGTGTGTTTAAAAAGTAGTTCTTATATAATTGGCGATCCATGGGTTTAAACCTCCAAAAACAAAGTCATGTTACAAATCATTTCTAAGATACTTATCGATAGTAACGGCAGCCTGTCTACCATCAGCAATCGCCCTACAAACAAGCGATTGTCCAGTATGCATGTCGCCAGCTGTAAAGATATTTGATTGATTGGTTTGATTCAATTCAGCTTTTACATTACCTCTTTCATCCTTTTCCAAATCGAATGATTCTATCATGCCTGAATGATCTGGATGTAAAAATCCCATAGCAAAAAGTACTAGATCTGCTTTTATGACAAATTCACTCCCGGGTATTTCTTTCATGACCATTCTATTGTTTTCTTCAACCCAATCTAGACGGATACAATGAATTTTATTTACAACACCATTTTCACCTGAAAAGTGTTTTGTAGCGATGCTCCATTCCCTGTTACCACCTTCTTCATGTGCTGTATTGGTTCTAAGGATCATCGGCCAATATGGCCATGGCATTTGTGCGTTTCTAGACTTAGGTGGCCTTGGCATCAACTCTAACTGAGACACTTGTTTAGCACCTTGTCTAATTGAAATACCCAAACAATCTGCACCAGTATCACCACCACCAATAATCACAACATGTTTGTCTCTGGCATTTATTCTTTCACCAGTAAACTCTTTCTTCTGGTTTATCAGATTCTGTTGTACAAGAAAATCCATAGCAAAATGAATCCCTTGTAATCGTCTTCCATCAACATTAAGATCTCTTGGTACCGTTGAGCCACCACATAAACAGACCGCATCAAACTTTGATTTAATTTCAGCTGTGGTTATGTCTTTGCCCACATGACTATTAATCTTAAACTTAATACCTTCTTCTTTTAATTGAGAGATTCTTCTTTCGATAATTGATTTCTCCAATTTATAATCTGGAATACCCCTTGCTAATAAACCACCAATTTCATCAGATCTTTCATAGACCGTCACATGATGTCCTACTCTACAGAGTTGCTGAGCAACAGTTAAACCTGCAGGACCTGAACCGATTACTGCTACTTTTCTACCAGTTTTGATGGTTGCATAGTGAGGTTTTACCCAGCCTTCTTTAAAGCCTTTTTCTATGATTTTTAATTCTATCTCTTTTGTAGTTGTGGCTTCTTCATTAATGCTAAGCGTACAAGAAGCTTCACATAAAGCTGGACACAACCTGCCAGTAAATTCTGGAAAATTATTTGTTTTATGAAGCATCTTTAATGCTTTTTCCCACTTTTGATCAGCAACCAATGCATTTAAATCCGGTAATACATTACCTAAAGGACATGCATAATTACAATAAGCGACACCACAGTCCATACACCTAGATGCCTGGTTTGAAATAGCGTCATCTGTTTGAGGTATATAAAACTCACGGTGATGTTGAACACGAAGTACTGAATCTTCTTTCTGTGCTATTTCTCGATTGTACTTGATTATATTTTTTACCATGCCCATCTCACCCTACCTTACTTTCTACAACTGCATCAGTTTGTTTTATGATTTCTCGATATTTCGGGCTAATAGCCTTTTTAAACCGACAGGACTCTTCTGACCAATTATCAAGTATTGATTTTGCTTTTACACTTTGAGTGTATTTAACATGGGTTTTGATTTGTTCTTTGACATATAATAAATCCTCTTCATTCAAACTCTCAACTTCAATGAGTTCATAATTACATCTTGCAGAGAATTGATTGTCTTCATCATAAACAAATGCAATACCGCCACTCATACCTGCACCAAAGTTTCTACCAGTTTTGCCTAGTATTAATACTCGTCCACCAGTCATATATTCACAACCGTGGTCACCAATACCTTCAACAACTGCTATAGCACCACTATTTCTGACTGCGAATCGTTCACCAGCAATACCGCTGAGATATGCTTCACCCTGGGTTGCACCATAAAGCAGTGTATTACCTGCAATGATATTATCCTTTGCCTCAATAGAAGCATATTCATGAGGTCTGACTATGATTTTACCACCTGATAAACCTTTACCTAAGTAATCATTGGCATCTCCTTTTAAATCAAGTGTAACGCCAGGCGCCAAGAAAGCACCAAAACTTTGACCAGCAGTACCACTTAGATTAATTGTTATCGTATCTTCTCTTAATCCTTCTTTTCCATAAGATTCAACAATTTTGCCTGATAACATGGTGCCTACAGATCGGTCAATATTTCTGACTTCTTTATCAATCACCACCGCTTCTTGATTCAGTAGTGAAGATTTGGCTAAATCAATCAGTTTTCTATCGAGAACCCCTGCCGTTTGATCGGCTTGATTTTCCGTCTTTCGATGTCCAAATCTAGAGGGTAATTCTGGTTTATAGAGTATTGATGATAAATCAACATCTTTTGTTTTCCAGTTTCTATTGTCGTTATCTATTTCTAATAAATCAACACGCCCTACCATTTCATTTAACGTTCTTAGACCTAACTCTGCCATGATTTCTCGAAGCTCCATTGCAATAAATCTAAAATAATTAATAACATGTTCTGGTTTGCCTTTAAAATGTTTTCGTAGTTCAGGATCTTGTGTTGCTACACCTACGGGACATGTATTGTTATGACATTTTCGCATCATGATACAACCACAAACAATGAGTGGTGCTGTTGCAAAACCAAACTCTTCAGCACCCAATAAGGCTCCAATTGCTACATCTCGTCCAGTTCTCAATTGACCATCTACCTGCACAGCAATTCGACTTCTCAAGTTATTAAGGAGTAACGTTTGATGTGTTTCACTTAATCCCAGTTCCCAAGGAACTCCTGCGGTTTTAACAGATGTTATTGCCGCTGCCCCAGTACCACCATCATGACCACTGATCAAAACCATATCAGCACTTCCTTTAGCAACACCAGTAGCAATCGTACCAACCCCTGCTTCGGAAACCAACTTGACACTAACACGTGCTTTAGTATTGACATTTTTAAGATCAAATATTAATTGTTCTAAGTCTTCAATTGAGTAAATATCATGATGTGGTGGTGGTGAAATCAAATCAATCCCTGGTAAAGAATGTCGTACTTTTGCAATTTCTTTGGTCACTTTACTCCCTGGTAAATGACCACCTTCTCCAGGTTTAGCACCTTGTGCCACTTTTATTTGCAATTCGGTCGCTTGAGATAAATAATAAGCATCTACACCAAATCTGGCTGCTGCAATTTGTTTTATGGCACTTCTTTTATAATCACCGTTGTCTGTTTTTATGTAACGTCTATCATCTTCTCCACCTTCACCGGAATTACTCTTAGCTCCGATTCGATTCATTGCTATGGCTAAAGTCTCATGTACTTCTTTACTCAAACTACCAAATGACATGGCACCTGTAGCAAAGTGACTGACAATACTGTCTACGGGTTCTACTTCACTGATATCTATGGAGTCGCTGGCTTTAAACTTCATCAAACCACGAATTGTTTTAAGTTTCTTGGATTGATCATTCACCTGATTTGCATAAGACTTGTAAAGCGTGTAATCATCGGTTTTACAAGATTGTTGTAATTTAGCAATGGTATCAGGTGTTAATAAATGAGTTTCCTCACCTTTTCTCCAATGAATATTACCACCAATATCCAATCCTTCTTCACCATGCATTTCATAAGCTTTTTGATGTCTTATCAAAGTCTCTTTTGCAATGACATCCAACTTAACGCCAGATAATTTATAACTCGTATTGGTGAAATATTTTTCTACTAGTGTTTCATCTAAGCCAATAATTTCAAAAATCTGAGCACCATTAAAACTCCTAAGTGTTGAGATACCCATTTTTGAAGTGATTTTACGAATACCATAACCAAGGGCTCTAACATAATTCATACCTGCCACTTTTACATCTTTAACATCCAAGTACAATTGTTGTTTTACCAAATAATTAATGGTTTCAAAAGCTAAATAAGGATAGACAGCCGTAGCACCATAGCCTATTAATAGAGCCATTTGGAAGGTGTCTCTTGCTTCTGCCGTTTCAATAATAATATCCACTTGAGTTCTAAGTTTTTTCTTAATCAAGTGATTATGTACTGCTGAAACAGCCAAAATACTAGGCATAGGTGCACGATATCTATCTACATCTACATCACTTAAAATGATGATTCGATAACCTTGTTCAATGCTTTCTTCAACCCTTTTGAGTAGAGTCTCTAATGATTTACTAAGACCGGTTTCATATTGATCTGCCTCAAATATAATTGGAATGGTGACTGGTCTTAAAGAATCTATATTTAGATTTCTAATGCGAGCCATTTTGTCGGGATATAAAATCGGTTGTTCTAATTCCACAAAAGGTTTTGCTTTCTTTTCATTTAATTTTTTAAGAAGATTCCCAGATCTGCCAAGATACTGATTTAAAGACATCACTTTCTTTTCACGAATCGGATCAATTGGGGGATTGGTCACTTGAGCAAATAATTGCCTGAAGTAATTAAACATCAATTGTGGTTCATCAGATAAGACCGCCAAAGGCACATCATTTCCCATAGAACTTACAGCTTCTTTGCTGCTATCTGCCATAGGTGCTATGACCCGTTTCAATTCTTCTTCTGTATAGCCAAAAATTTTCTGTTTTGTTACCAGTACTTCTTCATCCAAATTAGGCAATGTCTTTTTTAGTTCTACGGAATAGAGATCTACTTTATTCTCATTGATCCACTTATCATAAGCTTTATCATGAGATAAATCATATTTAACTTCTTCATCAAATAACACTTGACCTTTTTCTGTATCTACAACAAAAATATTACCTGGACCTAATTTGCCTTTGCTTTTTATATTTTTCTCATCAATCTTTAGAACACCTGATTCTGATGCCATAATAACCAAATCATCTTTCGTGATGACATATCTTGCTGGTCTTAAACCATTTCGGTCAAGAGTCACCCCTACTTGTATGCCGTCAGAATATGCAATTGTAGCCGGTCCATCCCAAGGTTCTACTAAACCTTCATGATACTCATAAAAAGATCTGAGTTCTTCAGGCATGGTTCTATCATATCGCCACGCTTCTGGCATCAACATCTTTAGAGCATGTGACATAGAATAACCATTGAGGATTAAAAACTCAAATACATTATCAAAACTGAATGAATCACTGCTATCTGGTCTTGTAATCGGTAAAATCTTATGAAGCGACTCTCCAAAAACTTTAGATGTCATTTCACCCTCTCTAGCATTCATCCACTTTACATTCCCTTTTATGGTGTTTATTTCACCATTATGAGAAATATATCTATAGGGATGAGCAAGTTTCCAAGATGGAAATGTATTGGTACTATAACGTTGATGGACTATCGCTAAAGCACTTTTCATCAACGGTTCTTGTAATTCCGGATAAAAAGCTTCAATTTGATGCGCTAAGAACTGACCTTTATAAACAATTGTACGAGTTGATAAACTACAGATAAAAAACATTTCTTTATTTTTACAAGTCGAGTTAATGATTGCAGTCTCTATACGTTTTCGAATCATATACAGTTTTTTATTAAATTCTTCTTCATTATTTTCATTATTTTGTATGAATAACTGTTCAACGATTGGTCTAGTGCCTTGTGCAGATACACCACACGCTTTATCATTAACTGGTACGTCACGCCAGGCAATTATCGATTGGCCTTCTTCCTCTACAATCCTTTCACAAATACCTTCACAGAAGTATCTTGCATTAGGTTCCATCGGAAAGAATATCATACCAACGCCGTATTCCCCTGGATCTGGAAGAATAATCTTATCCTTTTCTAAATCCGATTTATAAAACTCATGTGGTATTTGAATCATAATACCAGCACCATCCCCGGTATCGGGATCAGCACCAGTTGCACCTCTATGAGACATGTTTTTAAGAATTTGCAAACCATTTTTTACAGTATCGTATGTTTTTTTCCCGTTGATATCAGCAATAAAACCGACACCACAACTTCCTTTTTCAAATGCGGGGTCATAAAGACCTTGTTTTTTAGGGCATTGATCCATTTCATCCATCGTATAATCTCCTTTGTTATGTTTTAATAACAATCAAAATATTCTGACAATTATCGTATTGTTATAAATTATACTGATACCAAATTTAAAAGTCAACGAAGAAAATGGGAATAACGTTTTCCTTTTTTTGAGTGTGTTTTACTGACAAACAAAAAGAAAGCAATCCTACTTGGATTTGCTTTCAATTAGTAAAGTATACCCTAATCGTCTTTTGGTCAATATGACTACAGAAGGATCTAATCGTTTTATTTTCTTTCTTAGATATGAAATATAAACTTCTAAGTTGTTGTCAACACAGTCTTTATTCCCCCAAAGAACAGCCATCAGTTTGGTTTTAGACAACGTTATATTTTGATTGTAGTAAAAATACTCCATCAGTTTTATTTCCATATTTGTTAGAGAAATACTATCCATACCTTTTCTAATGGTGCCATTTTCCGGTTCGAATATAATAGATCCCAAACTATAACTCTGCTGATACCGTTTTGAAGTTCTTCTTAATAACGAATTGACCTTAGAAATAAAAAGTGCCTGATCTAAATCGATTGATAACACTTCATCTACACCAGCATCTAATACTGAAATCATCGTATCATCCGTCATGGATTCTGATAACACCACAATTGGTTGTGTAAAACCTCTGTTTCTCATGTGTGAAATACGATTAAACTCGCATAATCTATGGGACATCAGTATCAATTGATACTGATTACTCAATGCCAGTATTTCACCCTTTTTATAGGTGTTTACAGACTCTATATCATAACCTGTATTTTTTAAACTGGCCATTAATGGATCCAGTGTTTCTAGTTTATCTTCTACTATTAATATTTTCATATAAATCCTTAGGTGTTTGTAT
>JABXKX010000177.1 GCA_013619035.1 Peptostreptococcaceae bacterium | reverse complement strand
CTTCTAAACTTATATCAGGATTTCATTGAAAAGAAAGTTATCCCTAAGAAAGATGAAATTGATAACATCTTAGAAAGACATCAGTTGATTATGGATGAGGATCCTAAACAGTTTATCCCGAATTTAACCAAAGGTAAATTGAATCCCAATGAAGTTAACACAGAAGAAATGCAAGGTGTTTTATCAATCTACTCACCTTTTGCTCTTTATATATCAATAACGCATAAAAAGTTTATTTACGGTCTTCATTTAGAAGAGTTGAAAGCTGAAGAAAACGAAACTGAATATTTCTTAGCTTTACTGAAATTTTTATCTGATTCGAAGAGATATCAAATGATTCAAATGTTGTCTAAGAAAAAATGGTATTCTAACGAACTTGCTAAAAAGTTTAATATAACACCTGCTACCATGAGTTATCATGTGAACAAATTATATGCCTTGGGTTTGATACACTTTGAACAGGGTGAACAAAACAAGTTGTATATTGAGTTAGATAACGATAGACTCGCCTATTTAATGAAAAAAATGCAAAACGATTTATTAAAATAACTTCTTTTTAGAAGTTTTTTTCATTTTTTTGAAACTTTTCTTGTTTTGAAGTGTATTAATAAGTATAGGACCTATGAAAGGAGATTGTATGATTTTTAAACATAAAGAGAAAACAGTACCTTTAAAAACATCAAAGCCCGTTATGGCAACTCCAATCCATGTAGATGATAAAATTGTGATTCCTATCCATTTCATAAATATCGAAGTATTCGATCTGAAGTTTCCAAATATATTTGGTTCGATTCAATCAAAAGGCGTTATTGTTATAGACAATCAGGAAAGTACATTTTTATCACTTGATGATACATTGGAATTAAGTGATTTGGTTAATACAATACCTGAGTTAGAAGAGACTCTAACTCAAAACAAATAAGGAGGCACACATGAACATTAATGAGAACGTAAACGTATTATTTGAGAGATTTGAACAATTTATTAAGTCTCAAACAATTGTAGGACAAGAAATTAAAATTGGTAATGTTACGATTATCCCACTTGCTAACATTTCATTTGGTATTGGCGCTGGTGGCGGTACTGGAAAAGAAACTGAAGGTTCTGGTGGTGGATCAGGAATTTGTGCTAAAGCAACACCAACCGCTTTACTCGTTGTTAATGGCGATGATGTAAACCTTGTACCGATTAGAAAAGGTAGTAGTTTCGAATCACTTATTGATAGTGTTCCTGCTCTTATTGACAAACTTAAGTCGATAAAAGATGACGAAGCTAAAAAAGAAGATAAAGAAGAAGCATAAATAAATTACTTAACGGCAATACTGCCGTTAAGTCTCTTTAAGGTGGTGAAGGCGTGGATTCATCTGAGATCAAATTAATCAGACAATGTAAAAAGCAGAATAAAGAAGCTCTTAATGCTATATATATCAAATATGAAAAGTATATCTATAGTATTTGCTACAATTATACACATTCTAAAGAAGATGCTTTGGATCTGCTTCATGATGTCTTTATTAAAATGCTTAAAAACATTCAAAATTTTGATGAGAAAAGACCTTTGCTCCCTTGGATAAAACGTATCACAATTAATACTTGTATCAACTTTAAACGAAAACGAAAAGCGACAATTTCACTTGATCAAGTGATGACAGATGATGGTCGAACACTCAAGGATGCCATTGCATCACAGTTCAATCTAGAGAACTACATTCTCTTTCAGGATTCTTCTAATATTATCAAAGAAGAGATTGCTAAAATTGAGGACAAGTATCGATTGCCACTCATCCTTAGGCATCAGCATGAAATGAGCTATGGCGAGATTTCAACATATATGAATTTACCATTAGGAACAGTTAAGACCAACATCTTTAGAGGTCGAAAACAACTAAAAGAACAACTGACATTAAGAGGATTATGGGGGTGAGGAAATGAGTTGCAACTTTGATGATATGTTATTATATGAATACATTGATAAAACATTAGACGCTGATGAGAAACTGCTTGTGGATCGTCACTTAAGTGCTTGTCCTTCTTGCAGAAAAAAAATAAGTGAAATCAAACTCCTCAATTATGAATTGGATAATTTAGAGGATATCAGTGTCCCAGAAGAAGTAAATGCCATTAGGAACAGTATCGTAGCCTCTGCTTTTGAAGATCAACAGATCTCAACAACTGAAAAGCTAAAACAAACAAAGAAAAAGTTAGAGCAAACACCAATTGTAGGCGCTTTTGTACCAACTAAAGAGAAGATGTCCTCAGCAGTTAAAGGACTTTATAAAGGCTCTAAAAAAGTTTATCAAACAATTCCAAAAAAAGAAAAAGAACCTAAGAAACGTATTAGAAGGAATTTTGGTGGTCTATTATGATTATTCTAAAAATCATTCTTCTAATTATTTTGTATCTCTTTCTGTTTCTGCTAGGTTTATTACTCATTCTGTTGATTTCACCACTTAAAGGTTATATTAGATTTGATATTCATTCATTGTATCTAAAAGTCAGTTATCTTTTCGGTATAATCAAAGTATCCTATAACAAAGGCTTAACCGTAAGACTTTTCGGCTTTAGAATAAAAAATATAGAGTCCGGTAAAGAGAATATCAAAGATGAAGACCACTCCGAGGAAGGGGATTCTAAAAAGAAAACTAAGAAAAAGACCAAAAAGAAAAGAAGCTTTAAAAAGCCTAGTCGAGAAGTTATCGTTTTAACATTAAAACTTTTAAAAAAGCTTATAAAAAAAATTGCACCTACACGAGCAAAATGTCACTTAACATTAGGTTTAGATGATCCCTATATAACTGAAATGATGCATATCATCAGCATTGTTTTCTTAACACCACTCAATAACATTGAACATTATGATTTTGCTTTTATACCAGTAAACGATGACATTGCTCTCGATTACGACGGTGAAGCTCAAATTAAATTTTCTATCATATCATTAATTTTACCGTGTTTAAGATATATTATCAGAAAACCAATCAGGCAATATTTTAATATCACATTAAAAAGACGACCTAGAAATAACTAGATCGTCTATTTTTATAACAAATTATTCAATGCATCAATTAAATACTGTACTTCTTCAAATGTATTGAAATAAGAAAAACTCACTCTTACTGTACCATTTGGAAATGTATTGAGTGACTTATGTGCTGCTGGTGCACAGTGCATCCCTACACGTGTAGCAATATGATATTTTCTTTCTAAATCAAACGCAATTACTGCATTATCTTTGGTTAAGAAGTCTAAAGAGATTACTGCAGTTCTATTTTCTAATCCTCTACGTCCGATAATCTTGACATCTTTATGATCAAAATGATCAAAGAAATACTCTACTAATGCCATTTCTTTATCATGGATGGTTTTTATACCTTCACCCATAATGTACTTTAAACTTGTGTTAAGACCATAAATACCAACAATGTTTGGTGTGCCAGATTCATATTTGTCAGGCATATGTTCTGGTTGCGTCTCTTGTTCAGAAGCACTACCAGTACCACCTTCAATAAGTGGTTTCATCTCTTTTACTAGTGAAGGATTCACTAAAAAGCCACCAATGCCACTCGGACCTAGAAGACTTTTATGTCCCGTAAAACACAGCGCATCTATATGATATTTCTTCATATCTAATTCTATAACACCCGCAGTTTGCGCGGCGTCTAAAACAAATAACAACTGATGGTCATGCGCAATTTTTCCAATGGATTCAATATCATTGATACTGCCACAAACATTTGATCCGTGAATCATCACAATTGCCTTTGTCTGATCTGTTATTGCTTCTTTGATTTTTTCAGGTTCAATAAAACCGACTTCATCTGCTTGTACACGTGTCAATCTGCAACCAATACTATGAAGAGGTCTCATAACAGCATTATGCTCCATAGAAGAGATAATAACATGATCCTTTTCTGTCAGCAAACCTTTTAAAATCTGATTTAAACTCTCCGTCACATTTTTTGTAAACACAACATGATCGGGATGATCAAAATTGAAAAGTTCACAAAGTAACTCTCTTGTTTCATAAACCACACGACTGGCGTCCATTGAACCTTTGTATGCACCTCTAGAAACATTACTACCATTATTTAAAATATATGCAGCCATAGTTTCAGCTACATTGGGTGCTTTGGGAAACGATGTTGCACCATTATCCATATATACTCTATCAAATATTTTCATATTGCCACCTTCCACCTACTAATGTATCATATGGACAATAAAAATCAATTATTTTAACTATAGAATTTCTAAATGATTAAAGCCCAGAAAACTGGGCTTATTTGATAGAAGTTATGTTATTGTTATGTTCTACATTTTTTTCGATCTTTTTAAATGCTGTAGAAAGCATTAACTTAATCCTATTAATCTGATTAACTTCTGATGCACCTGGATCATAATCAATCGGTACAATATTAGATTTTGGATAAGAGGTACGTAGTTCTTTAATCATACCTTTTCCAGTAATATGATTTGGTAAACAACCAAAAGGTTGTAAACAAAGTACATTATCAACACCCGAATCAATAAGTTCAACCATTTCAGCCGTTAAGAACCAGCCTTCACCGGTTTGATTACCAATCGATAAATGAGGTCTTGCTTTATCCGCTAACTGATCAATTGGTAGTGGTGGATGGAATCGTTTACTGTTTTCAAGTTCTCTTCTCATAACATTTCGAAGGTTCTCTAATACTTTTATAGTGGTCTTACTAACTGCCATGCTTTTATACGATCCTGAGAGTTCTTCATACTTATATATATTATTATATTGAGTATACAATAAGAAATCATATAAATCTGGCATAACTGCTTCAGCGCCTTCTGCTTCTAAGAATTCAACAATCTGATTATTTGCTGTTGGATGGAATTTAACAAGAATCTCACCAACGATGCCGACTTTTGGCTTAACCAGTGTTTCATCCAATTCAAATGTATCAAATTCACGAACCATCTCAGGTATATAAGCATTAAATTTCTTACCTTTACCTCTGACACAATCTTTTAAAATGGTAACCCACTTATCGTAAAGCTTATTAGCAGATCCCGGTACTTTTTCATATGGTCTTATTCTAAACAACATACGCATCAATAAATCACCCATTAACACACTATCACCTAGACGTTTAAGTAATTTAGGTGTCAGTTTAAAACCAGGGTTTTTCTCTAATCCAGCAACATTAAATGAGACAACTGGAATATGATCCATATCTAAATCTTTTAAAGCTTTTCTAATAAAGGCAATGTAGTTTGTCGCTCTACAACCACCACCGGTTTGAGACATCATAACTGAAACATTATTCAGATCATACTTGCCTGATTTTAAAGCTTCAATAACTTGACCTACTGTCATAATAGATGGATAACAGGCGTCGTTATGAACCACTTTCAAGCCTTCATCAATGGCTTTTACATCTACTGATGGTAACAATTCTACATTGTATCCCGCTTCATCTAAAGCCACTTCTAAGAATTGAAAATGAATAGGTGCCATCTGTGGAATTAAAATGGTGTGTTTTGATTTCATTTCTTTTGTAAATTCAGGTCTTGGTTTATTTTCATACAATCTTTTTGGTACAATATCATTTCTGTCTCTTTCATGAATTGCGGCGATTAACGAACGCACACGAATTCTAGCAGCACCTAAGTTATTGATTTCATCAATTTTAATGGTTGTATATAATCTATTATTTTGATGTAAAATATCTTGTACCTGATCGGTTGTAACCGCATCTAAACCACAACCAAACGAATTCAGTTGGATCAATTCAAGATTTTTATCTTTTGCGACATAATCTGCTGCTTTATAGAGTCTGGTATGATATACCCATTGATCAACAGCTCTTATTGGTCTTTCAATTTTTAAATCTCTAAAGCCATCTTCACATAAGATTGCAAAACCATAACTATGAATCAACTCATCGATACCATGGTTGATTTCTTTGTCTAAATGATAAGGACGTCCTGCTAAAACAATCCCTTTTATATTATTATCTTTAACATATTCTAAAGTTCTTTCCGTCTCAATTTTAATATCATATTTAAATTGCTCCAGTTCCAAATACGCTTTATCCAAAGCCGTCTTCAAATCACTACTTGGTATATTTTCATCTACTAACTCTTCTACCAAACGTTTGAACATTCTTTTAGGATGATCTATTGGTAAAAATGGATGATAGAATGTCACTGAATCATCTTTTAATCGTTCTAAGTTCGCCCAAATCGTTTCCGGATAAGAAATAACTACTGGACAGTTATAATGATTATCTGCTTCAGGATCTTCTTTAATGTTATAAGGAATCGAAGGATAGAATATCTTCTTGATACCTTTATCCAATAAGTCTTCTAAATGACCATGTACCAGTTTCCCTGGATAACATACTGATTCTGATGGTATAGATTCCAATCCTTTTTCAAATATAGCTTTTGATGAATTGGCTGATAATTGTACTCTATAACCTAATTCATTAAAGAATGTAAACCAGAACGGATAATCTTCATACATATTTAAAACTCTTGGTAAACCAATCACACCTCTTGATGCTTCTTTTAATGGTAGTGATTTGTATGCAAATAGTCTTTTGTATTTAAAATCATACATATTTGGCGCTTTGTTCTTTTTCTTCTCTTGACCTGCACCTCTTTCACATCTGTTTCCAGAATAGAACTGCTTTCCATTTGAGAAGGTCGAAATAGTCATCAAACAATTGTTGCCACAACGTTCACAACGTTTTAGAGAGTTTTCTACAGTAAAATCTTTCAACTCTTCTAAATCAATCATATCCGTTTGACCAGTTTCATCTCTATCTTTTGCAATAATTGCAGCACCAAAAGCACCCATCACACCAGCAATATCAGGACGGATAACCTCTCTACCCAAAGTTAATTCAATACCTCTAAGTACGGCTTCATTATAGAAAGTACCACCTTGAACAACAATTTTCTCTCCAAGATCCTCTGGTTTTTTCATACGAATAACTTTATAAAGTGCATTCTTAATTACAGATAACGAAATACCTGCTGAAATATCTGCAACACTCGCACCTTCTTTTTGTGCTTGTTTTACTTTTGAATTCATAAAAACAGTACATCTTGTTCCTAAGTCAACAGGATGTTCTGCTTGAACACCAAGTTTTGCAAATTCTTTTACTTCGATTTGTAAAGATTGTGCAAAAGTTTCTATAAATGAGCCACAGCCCGAAGAACATGCTTCATTTAACATAATGGATTCTATAACACCATTATGAATCTTTAAACTCTTCATATCCTGACCACCGATGTCTAGAACAAAATCTACACCACTCAAGAAATAATCCGCAGCTCTATAATGTGCTACTGTTTCAATTTCTCCATAGTCGATACGAAGTGCTTCTTTTATGAGATGTTCACCATAACCCGTTACTGTTGAACCAGCAATTACAATTTCGTCATTTAATAACTCTTTCAGAGTGCTTAACGCTTCAATCGTCGAAACCAAAGGTTTACCTTGATTGCTACCATAATGAGAAAATAGAAGTCTTTTTTCATCATCGATTAAAACAACTTTTGTTGTTGTTGATCCTGCATCAATACCTAAATAAGCTTTACCTTTATAAGTCGCTATATCATTTCTACCAACTTTACTACTTTCGTGTCGTGCTTTAAACTCATTGTATTCATTTTCATTTTTAAACAATGGTGGTAATGTCACTTGTTTATGATCATCTATCAAATATATCTTATTTATGTTTTTATATAATTTATCAAATTCAACTGCAGTACCTTTTCTAGAAATAAGTGCAGAACCCATGGCAACAAAGTATTGCGAATCCGCTGGGAATATCACTTGATCTTCTGTTAATTTTAGAGTCTCTATGAATCTCTTTCTCAGTTCTGACATAAAGAACAGCGGCCCACCTAAAAACGCTACCTTGCCTTTAATAGGACGACCTTGAGCAAGACCACCAATCGTTTGATTAACAACAGCTTGTAATACCGAAACCGCTACATCTTCTTTTGATGCCCCTTCATTTAACAGTGGCTGGATATCAGTTTTAGCAAATACACCACAACGTGATGCAATTGGATAAATTATTTTATAATTTTTTGCGAGTTCATTTAACCCCGATGCATCGGTTTGAAGCAGTGATGCCATCTGGTCGATAAATGCGCCTGTTCCCCCTGCACATGTACCGTTCATACGTTGTTCTACCACATCACCAAAATAAGTAATCTTAGCGTCTTCTCCACCAAGTTCAATAGCAACATCTACTTCTGGTACAATCTCTTCTATCGTAGAAGTACATGCGACAACCTCTTGAATAAAAGGCGCATCTAATTTCTTAGAAATATTAATACCTGCTGATCCTGTAATGTGAATGGTACCAACTTTTTTGACTAGTATTTCTTTTGCATTTTCAAACATACCAAAAACAGTATTTTTAATATCTGAAAAATGACGATTGTATTCTTTATGAATAATATTCTTATCATCATCAAGTACAACAAATTTAACCGTTGTTGAACCGACGTCTATGCCTATACTATACGGTTTATTCATAGTGCCTCCATTTTACCTTAATCAACCCATATGCTAATACTATAACATTTTAGAACAAATGTTAATTAAAATCACATTAATAATTTATAAAGCGTTCTCTTAAAAAAACTCAAAAAGACTATCAAAAACTTAATAATCGTGTAAAATTAGACTCGTAGGAGGTATATAATGTTTAAAAAACTGAAAAACAACAACGCTGCTCAATCCGAGCCTATTGTCAAAGAATCATATTCTACGGCTATTATCGATTACTTAAATCATGATTTTACAGGTACTGTAACAGGTGTAAAATCAGTCATTCTGTCTTTATTTGAAAAAAACTATTTAACCATCGATGAGAAACATGTTAATCTAGGTACCCCATGGGTACCTGAAGAAGTCGATATTATTCAACTTGCTTTGAACAATTCATTTGATCCAGATGACCTAACTATGATGGAAGATCATATGATTAAATGGCTTATTTTCACATTTGGTGATGGTGTCTATACTAATCTTACCCAAGTTTTGCAAGATGTAAATAAAAAAGATTTTATTCAAGCGAATCAAGATATGTTTAGAGGATACAACAACAAACTTAAGTCCGTTGCAACACAGCTAAATTTAATCACTGATAAACCGACACCGTATGGTTTAAAACAACAAGAATTTTATAAAATTCAAGAAACGTCTTCAGTCAATAGCTTGAAGTTAGTTTATGGTGAAAGTATCGAAGTTAACGAACTACTTCAAACACTTTTAGATCTATTTGATCAAACTCTATAAATTCGACATCCCATAAATACTTCTTTAAAGAAATTGTATCATCATTGATAAATTCAATGCCTTCATCTTCAAGAAGCATTTTCTGTTCAAAAGATGAAATCGGATCACGAAGAGATATCTTGCCCTGTGCATTTATAATTCGATGCCATGGCAGTTTATACTTCTCAGACATAGAGTTTAATAACCAGCCTACTTGTCTAGCAGCTCCCGGGCTCCCAGCAAGTAGAGCGACTCTACCATATGTCAGTACCGTACCTGCAGGTACACTTACTATCACTTTTATTGCTTGTTCTGTAAAAGTATTCATATATCCCTTTCTATGGAGGTTTCATGTTCTCACAATATTTACAGTCAGATTGGGCTGAACTTCTAAAAGATGAATTCCAGGAAGAGTATTTTATTAAACTCTCTGAATTCTTAGAAGATGCCTACAAAAATAATATCATTTATCCGGATAAAAGTCATATTTTTAATGCATTTAATTTAACACCTTTTAATAAGATTAAAGTGGTCATCATCGGACAAGATCCTTATCATGGTGATAATCAAGCACATGGACTTAGCTTTTCTGTGCCAATAGGCGAAAAGCTACCACCATCTCTTAAAAACATCTATAAAGAACTTTATGAAGATCTAAAGATTACACGTCTCCATGGCAATCTAGAAGATTGGGCCAAACAAGGTGTGTTGATGATTAATGATGTCTTAACCGTTGAAAAAGGCAAAGCACGCTCACATAAAAATAAAGGGTGGGAGATCTTTACCAAACATGTTATAGAACTGTTAAATACTGCAGACCATCCAATCATTTATGTGCTTTGGGGCAATGATGCTATAAAAAAAGAGACCCTCATAGATGACAAACATATCATTATTAAAGGGCCTCATCCAAGTCCATTATCATCTTATCGAGGCTTCTTTGGAAGCAAACCCTTTTCTAAGATTAATAATATACTGATAAGTAGTGGTTCATTACCAATAGAGTGGTAGCACTAATTTTTTAGTGCTAATTTTTTTTTGAATCACTTCACTCACTCATCAACACATCTGAAACAAACGCATCATCTTTTTCTAAAGTTGCAATTATTGTCTGTTTTCATCAATAAGAGGGGCCAACTAATAGTTACATGTATTTTTCTATGTATATGTTGATATAACTTGCTTATAGATTTTACGCACAGATACCACTACTGTGTAAATACACCGCTTCTTAGTGTGTCATCATTACACAGAAAAAGAGATTACCGATGTAATCTCTTATATGTTTTCAATTATAATATAATTATCCCACCAGATTTCAATCGCTTCTTCTAAATCTTCTCCTAAATACAAACGATCTTTACCTTTAGGAGACCCATCAGAATAAGTTTCTCCCCAACAATTTGAATCGTACACTTCAAAGAACAACTTACCTTCTATATAAGTATACCCTTTAACGATTAAAAAGTGACCCCCATCATACTCATAAAATTTACCAAAATAAGAATCTTTTTCATCTTTTTCTTCAATGTATGATGTATCAATACATAATAAGATGATATGACCTGCATTTAACGTATCCACAAGTTCAAAAGTACCATCGTATTCATCCACTGAAAATGAGATTTTATGTTTTTTAAAAAAGTCTTTGATATCATCAGTATACCACCACCCGCCAGAAGAACGGAATTCACCCCTTGCTTCCTGTGGTGTGAATTTAAAATCTTTATTTTGCCACAACGCCGCCATCACCGAAGCTGATGGACCGCAATTATTACCACCATAAGTGCCTGTATCACCTTGATCAATATACCAATTATAAGGCCTTTCATTACTTACATTTAACAGCATCTCAGCTTCTGATAAATAAATATTGTTCTTTTCTAAATCCCTTAAAATATCTATATTCAATGCTTCTAAAGAATCAACAAGTATATAAATTGATTGATCTTGAGTGATTGTGGATACTTCCTTCAAATTAATAAAAACGGTACCGTCTCTACTCGAAGCACTGTCAGTTGAACATCCTACCAGTAAAATTATAATCAATAGAATATATTTCTTCATAAGTATCACTCCTCTTTTTACATATATACCATCTTAATTCTAATTTTATGCAAAAAAAAACCCTGATAAACAGGGTTTTGTAATTCTTATTAGTACATTTCGTTCATATCTAAAATTTCAGATGGATCAACTTCTGGTAATACGATTTCTTCAACACCACCGATATTGAAGTATTCCATAAATCCAGTTAATTTCATAGTAAACTCTTCACCAAAGTCAGGATCTACAAATGATAAGTCAGCTACAAACTCAGTTCTAATTGTTTGATAGTCTGCATTCGCATAGATAACAATTGAAAACTCATTAATTGTAATTGCTTCTAAAGCTTTCTTTAATTCCGCTCTAGACTCTTCATTTGCCATTTCTTCTTGCATAAGAGTAATATCTTCTTCAGTCATAGTACCTAAGAATAATTCTTTTGCTTCTTCATCATTGATGATAAAATCAACAAATGCAAAGATTACATCATCAGCACCAGTTAAATCAACATTCATAGTTAATTTTGTTGCATCAACTGTTTCTTCATTTACTACTACTTCTACAGTTTCTTTAGCATCATCTAACTTCACGATATCGTAAATTGAATACTCAGTAGACTCTTCAAATCTCTCTAAAATAGCTTTCACTTTTTCAGGATCTGGTTGAGTGATTGGTGTACCTGCTTGTTCTGCTAAAGTTTCTAAATCAGCTTTCAAGTAAGCATAACCCATAAATTGTTGTAATAGTGGTGCATGAATTAAGATTGTGTTATCAGTAAGGTAAATATCTCCATTGATTGCCATACCCATACCAGTATCAATATCCATAGTCATTTTCATGTTTTCAGCATCTTTGATATCCCCAGTCATTGTAAGACCCATAGGACCTGCTAAACCCATTTCTTCTAAGCCAGTCATTTCTAAATCGAAATCTGCTAAGAATGAAGTGTTTGTCATTTCTTGACTTACTTCTTGTACTTTCTCAAATACTTCTTGAGTTGTCATTTCTTTTGCTGCTTCAACACCATCTTTGTCTCCGCCACATCCTACGAAAATACCAACAGCCAATGTTAATATTAATAGTAATGATAATATTTTTTTCATAATTTTCTCCTTCTCTCTATCGTTTTTTTACGCTTCATTAGTATACTATACTAGGTTTTCAAAGTATATAATGAAACTATTAAATATTTATGAACTTATTTACAAACATGGCATACCGGCTTGCGGTAGACCCCTGAAAATCAATAATACCATTGA
>JABXKX010000352.1 GCA_013619035.1 Peptostreptococcaceae bacterium | reverse complement strand
GTATACCTATTGATTATTATGATATTTGTTGTAGGTTTGAGTGCCTATCTGAATTTGCCAAGAGAGGAAAGACCAGAGGCTATAAAGCCGGTTATTAAAGTCACAACAAATTATTCTGGGGTAGCACCATCGGAGATGGAAACCTTAGTTACTGATATCATTGAAGGTGGCATTGATGGCATCGATGGTATTTCAGAGATAAAATCTACAACCTCTAGTGGGAAAAGTCAGATAAGTATTATATTTGATGAGAACTGGGATATGGAAAAAGCTTCAGCGGATGTTACAGCTGCAGTTTCAGGATTAGATATTCCTGAGGGTGCTTCAGATCCGAAAGTGTCTTCGCTAAATTCAGTAGAAGCACCAATAATGAATATCACGATTAGTGGCGATTATTCATTAGAAGAATTAAAAAATATGGCAGAATCATTACAGACAGAAATCAATGCAGTAGAAGGCATATCTGAAACTGTATTATCTGGTGGTTTAGATCCTGAGGTTAATATTTACTTGGATCAAGAGAAACTGGAGATGTATAATCTGTCACTACAGGAGGTTTCTCAGATTATTAAAAATGCTCAAAAGGAGAATCCAATTGGTTCAGACCAGATTGATTCACTTGAGTATTCTATAAGAATGACTGGAAGTTTTACAGAATTGGATTCTTTAGAGAATTTAATTGTATCTGAAATAGATGGTTTTCCTTTATATTTGAAAGACGTTGCTACTGTAGTTGAAGAATTTAAAGAACCGGATACCATTTCGGAGAGGTACGATTCAGAACTTCAAGAAAACAGAGAAATGATACCGGCAGTGTTTATAAGTGTTCACCGTGAAAGTGACTCAGATGTTATCGGTGTAAGTGAACAAATTCATGACATCATCGATGGAGATGAACTAGATTTATTCCCTGATGATATCAACCTTGTTATATCCAATGAAGATGCAGTTAACGTTGAAGAGGCGCTAGATGATGTGCTTTCCAATGCTTTGTCAGGATTGCTGTTAGTAATCGTAGTATTATTTATTTTTATTGGGTTTAAAGAATCAGTTATTGTTGCATTTGTTATTCCGTTATCATTGTTTATTTCGTTTGTGATGATGAGTTTATTTGGTATTACCCTAAATACAATGAGTATGGTGGCACTTATATTGGCATTAGGCATGTTAGTGGACAACGCCATTGTGATTATGGAAAATATTGATCGTATTAGAGATGAGGGTCATGATATCATTTCTTCAGCAAAAATAGCAACCAATCAGGTAGCGCCTGCAGTATTAGCAGCTACATTAACAACGGTATCTGCATTTATTCCATTATCATTTGCTGGTGGTACTTTAGGTCAGATGATGTCGTGTATTCCACTTGTGGTAATATTTGCGATTGTTGCATCATTTGTTATGTCGATTGTAGTTACTCCGGCATTATGCTCAAGGTTTTTAAGCAAACATAAGTCAAATAAAAAATTACCTATGATTTCGAGAATCATGTCAATTGCATTAGTTTGTATTTTAACCGGAGTAGCGTTTAATGGTAGTTACTTGGTATGGATTTCAGTACCCTTATTTGCTCTTATCATGGCATATAAATTATTTTTTGCAAAATCAAAAAATGACTCTTCTGTATCACATGGAAGAATAATTGATAAATATGGTGTGATGTTACGTAAGATTATTAAGAGCAAACTTAATATTTTCGTATGGATTGTCATCACTATTGTCATCTTTGTCTCAAGTATCTTTATGGTAACCTCTGGAGAATTAAAGGTTGAATT
Organism: Peptostreptococcaceae bacterium; assembly: GCA_013619035.1. The sequence goes on along the minus strand of JABXKX010000352.1, from coordinate 10,936 downwards.
AATGCCTAAAAGAGATAGTACAGCACTTGTTGTATCCTCTACACTTCCTGCAGGTTATTTAATTGAAGATGCTGTAGCGATTTCAGAAGATATGGAAACGATCATATTGGGTTATGATGAAATTTTAAGTGTGGTTTCAACAATAAGCAAATCAAAAGTGACTTACTCGCTTGAAATTGTGCCTGTTGAAGAACGTGATATAAGTAGTACAGAACTGATTGATAGTATTAGAGAAAATTTAAGTGGTATAGCAGGAGCCAATATAAGTGTTGGACAAACGTTAAGAGGTTTCCAAGGTGCAGATTCACCCATTATGATTGAAATCATTGGGGAAAATAGTGATGATGTAACGCAGGTCTCTAACGATTTAATTGATATGCTTAAGAAAACAACTGGTACAACAGAAGTATCATCCACTCTAGTTGGAGGTCCGCCAGAAATTCAACTGACAATTAATGACGATGCAGCGTACCAATATGGTTTAACAGCAAGTAATATTGCAACTTCAATTAAAGAATATATCGCACCAACTTCAGTGACAACACTTGTTAATGATGGTGAGGAGATAGATATTTCTCTATTGTATGAAGGTAATGTAATTGATAGTATATCAGATTACAGTTCAATAACTTTTACAGCAAAAGATGGTTCGATTGTTTACTTTGATCAGGTAGTAGATATTGAAGAAACAAAAGGAATGTTGAGTATAACACATCAAGATTCAAAGCGAATTGAAACGGTCAGTAGTGAAATTATGGATGAATACACAGCAATAGAAGTTTTAGATGCTTTTAAAGTTCAGGTTGAGAACTACAATGTCCCAAGTGGCATTACAATTAATTTTGTAGGAGAAGATGAGTATATTGTAGAAACATTTACCAGTTTATTTATAGGTATGGCTATTGCAATATTCCTAGTTTATACCGTATTAGCAGTTCAATTTAATTCATTAAGTCAACCGATTGTTGTTTTATTTACAATCCCTCTTGCAACCATTGGTTCTATATGGGGATTGGTCTTAACAGGAAATAACTTTAGTACGTATGCCTTTTTCGGAGTAGTCGCCCTAGTTGGAATAGCGGTTAATGATGCGATTGTTCTAATAGATTATTTTAACTATCTAAGAAAAGAAGAAGGATTATCATTAATGGAAGCCATTGTAGAAGGCGGAAAAACAAGATTTATTCCAGTGTTCTCAACGACAATTACCACTATAGGTGGTGTCTTACCATTGGCACTAAAAAGTGATGAATATGCACAATTAGGTTACGCCTTGATATTTGGATTATTAGTGGCTACAGTTCTTACTTTAGTCGTTATTCCTATCTTATATATGATATTTGAAAGAACAAAAACACGCATTAGAAAATACATTCCAATAATGTTAGAGGAAAGGTAGAGGTGACAAAATGAAGAAGAGTATAGTAATGATTCTAATTGCTCTATTGATTGCTGTATCTATAATCGGATGCTCGGACAATAGTGTAGAAAATACATCTACTGAACAACGAGGGACCAGTGAAAAAGATGTGTCCTCAGATGCAGCAGGTGCTAAAGGAGATAGAAATTCTGATACAGCAGGTACTGAAGGTGAGAGACCAACCGATGTAGAAGGCGAAAGACCAACTGACCTAGAAGGTGATAGAGCCTCGGGTGGTAAAGGAGATAGAACTGGTCAAACTGTTAATAGAGATTTAACAAGTGCAGTACCTGTTGAAGTAACATCTCTAGAACTACAAAATATATCTGATGAGTACAGAGTGTTAGGAAAAGTATATCCAAACAAAGAAATAACAATAGGTTCAAGTGCATCGGGTATTGTTGACATGATTTCAGTTGGAGTTGGTGATTATGTAGAAGAAGGTCAAGTAATCTACAGTTTAAAAGATGATGAACTTACTTTAAATACCAATCAGCAATTAAACAACTCACTCAACACAGTGAATTCAACAAAAATAAAATATGATATTGAACAAGCGAATTATGATAATGTAAGTACTCTTTTTGACAATGGTTATGCTTCAGAATCAGAATTAAATAAAGCAAAAAATGATTTAGCAAGTGCTCAGTCAACCTATTACAATGCTCAACAAAGTTATAATAATCTGAAAGCGACAGTCAATTTTGATCTTAATGAAACGATTTTAACGGCACCGATTGCTGGTATTATTTCAAGCATTAATGTAAATGAAGGTGAAAAGAGTAGCACCAATGATATTACAATTATCAACCGAGATTATCTTATTATTGAAACGGTTGTTGCTGGCAAAGTAATCAACGATATTCAAGTAAATGATGAAGTTCGAATCGATTATGATGATGAATCACTTGTCGGATATATTGAAGAAATTAGTCCGGTGGGTATTAATGGTACAGACTCTTACTTAGTAAAAGTTAAATTAGAAGACAATGATTCAATGAATATTGGTGTAAATGTTGATGTATACTATGCCGTGAATCAATCAGAAAATCAATTTGTTGTACCAAAAAAATCGGTGTTAACAGATTCATATGGTGATTATATTTATATCGAGGTGGATGGAAGAGCATCAAAGTTATACATTGAACAAGGATTTACCAATAATGGATATGTACAAATTATGGGAGAGTTAAATGTGGGCGATCAAGTGATTACCAATGGACAAAATATGGTTGTTGACGGTCAATTACTTGAAATAAAATAATAAGTGAGGTAAATATGAAAAAAATACTAATTATGATGTCAGTTGTTATGTTATTGATAACAACAGGATGTTCAACAAATAATGAACAAGAGAAAAATAGTGGAAACGAGCCTAATGAAGTCAAAATAGAAAGGGATGCTGATCAACGACCGGATAAAGATGGTGAAAGACCTGATAAAGATGGCGAAAGACCTGACGGGGAAAGACCTGATGAAGAAGCGGTAGAAACTGAAGCAGTAGAAGCAACTAAAGTAGTAGAAGAAACTGAAGCAGTAGAAGAAACTGAAGCAGTAGAAGAAACTGAAGTTGTAGAAGAGACTGAAGTTGTAGAAGAGACTGAAGTTATAGAAGAGACTGAAGTTATAGAAGAGACTGAAGTTGTAGAAGAAACTGAAGTTGTAGAAGAAACTGAAACAACAGATGAAACTGAAACAACAGATGAAACTCAAACTGAAGAAAGACCAGTTAAAACTGGTGAAAGACCAGATAAATCAGAGGGTGGCGAGTCTCGAAGAGATACTCAACCGAGTGATGATGATTAACGAGTGATATAATAGTGATTTTCAAAATTGACTGTATACAACCTATTAGCTCCACATGGAAATCACCTTATATATTATAATGACATTATCCTATCTTCGGATAGGATAATTGTCTATAAGGAGGATATGATGTTAAAAAAGATTAGTGTTTTAATAGTCACTTTCATCTTAACAATCAATTTTAATGTATTTGCGGAATCAGATACTATTAGCATAGATCAAGCGATTGAGATGGCAACTGAAGATCAATCGGTCATAGAGAATATTGATAGTAAGATAGACAAGCTTTGGGATAATTACTATGCTGCTAAAGACAGAAAAAAAATTATAGAATCTACTCTAGCATCGTTGGAATCATTTGAAGAACTGTATGAAAAAAAATATGAAGATGGTGACTCTCTAACTGTTGAGGAGTCTATAGAATTAGAGGGTTATATGAAGAAATATGGTGATGAACCACCCAAATATACCAATCAAGAGATGTTAGATCTTTATATCAAACCACGTGATTTTGGTTATAAATCAGTATATGCTGAGATACAGAAGTTAAAGAATACAAAACAGACAATTATGCCTAGCATTGAGAGTAATATTAGAGAGATATACAATCAAGTGATTACTTTTCAAGCAACACTTGATTTACAAGAAAGCTACTTAGCTTTGAATACAGCACAACATGAAGAAATGACTTTAAAGTATGATTTAGGTGAAGTAACCTATGACGATTTAATTCTAAGTGAATTAAATCTATTAATTTTAAATATGCAAGTAGAACAACTTGAAAACAATATGGATTCTGTAAAGATGAAATTTAATAAACTCATTGATGTATCAGTCACTGAGGCGTTTACTTTAGTAGATACATTATCATCTATAGAAGATATCTTTGATGTAGAACCACTCCACAACAGTTTGGAAGTATATTTAGAAGACGCACTTATAAACCGTTCAGAAGTGAAAAATGCAAGAATCGATTATGAGGTAAAAGAACGTGAAGATAGTATCATTAAAGACTACCTTTCAAATGAGTTGTTAACGGATCGAGTCAATGCAGAAATTGCACTTGTACAAGCATCTTTTAATTTAGAACAAGCGAAAGCAACTGTAATAGATGATGTATCAGATGGTTATCTATCAATGATGACTTATTGGAATGACTATTTACTATCAGTAGAATCGTATAAATTACAATTAGTATCTTATGATGATATGAACACAAGATATGAATTGGGTCAAATTTCATCAATGGACTTATCATTTGCTGATTATCAGGTGGAACAGGCTAAAAACAAAGTGGAAACAAATTTAAGAAATTATCTGCTATCAGTAGAAAAAATGGCTATCGCATCAGGTATTGGACCTGCATATTAGGAGGAAACCATGAAAAGAATTATATCATTATTATTATTGTGCGTGTTGCTTGTAAGTGCGGTTGTACCTGCATTTGCTGAAGATATTATGGCAATAACACTAGAAGAAGCGATTGAACTGGCTAAAGAAAACAGTTTGGTATTAAAAAATTTTGAGAGTAACATTTTAATTGCTGAAAGAAATTTGAAATCTGCAGACTACCAATCAGATATCGTTAACACAAATGGTGTAATTAGCGACTCTGAGTATTTAGAAAATGGTAAAACTAAAGAGTTATATCCCGCTCAAAAACAAAGAATATTGGATGACTTATTGGTTGAAAAAGAAGAAGCCATCAAGGACATTGAAATTGAAGTGACAAGCGCGTATTACTCTTTGTATAATGAGCTGTTATCTCTAGAAACAAAAAAAGATAACTTGGATGTACAGCATCAAGAACTAGAATCAAAACAACAAGAGTTAACACTCGGTTTAATCACTCAGAATACAGTATTTGATTTAGAAAATAATATTGCTCAGATGGCGCTTTCTTATCAAAAATCGGAATGGTCAATTGATATGGCTCAAATGGACTTAGCTATAACATTAGGTGTGGATTTAGATACAACGTTTTTACTTGTTGAAAAGTTAGATTTAAGTGTCAGTTTAGAGGTCGATATTGATACTTTATCAGAACAAGCTATATTACAAGGTGCCAGTGTTCTAAAAGCTGAAAAAGACTTGGAAATGAAGATATTAGAGAAAAAAGTAGTTAATAAATACACCCGTTATAAAAGTCCTGAAGGCAGTGAGGATTATGATAAATCAATTGCCGACTTAGAAAAAGCATTAGAAGATGCGAGAGTTAATGAAGAAGTTAAGATTAGATCAGACTACAACAGTATCTTAAATGCACAACTGGATTTAGAGATTGCTAAACTCAAATTAGAAATTGCAGAAAGATTATTAGATGCGAATCAAGTGAAGAATGATTTAGGTATGAATGTTTATCTAGATGTTGTAAAATCTCAAAATGCTGTTGAGTCAGCTGAATTAGAAATTTTAACGAAAGAACTTAATTTGTATAAATTAGTAGAAAACTTTAATTATTACATTCAAGATTTCACAGCTGAATAGATGATTATCAGTGAAATAAATAGTATATATCAAACAATGAATAAACATCGAGATGATGTTTATTTTTTTTAGCAAAAACTTTAGAAAAACTTTAGAATTTCTTTCATGCAATATAAGAACTCTCATTTATGATATGAGTATTGTAAAAGGAGGACATAATGAAAGACATACCAGAATTAAAACAAGAAAAGAACTTTCTTGGTAAAATATCTAGTTGGTTAATCGATCGTTACAGAGTAGTTTATCTGTTGATGATTTTGATTGTCGGCGTAGGTATTTACTCTTATACAGAAATGCCAAAGGAGACTTTTCCTGATATTGAAATCAACTACATATTTGTAACAACGGTTTATCCCGGTGCATCGGTTCAAGATGTCGAATCACTCGTCACAGATTTGGTAGAAGATGCTGTTGAAGGGACAGAAGGCGTTAATCAGATATCTTCTACTTCAAACGCTAATTATTCTATGGTCACAATAGAATTTGATGAAGACACAGATATGAAACAAGCAAAACTAGATGTACAAACTTCAGTAAATGATATTAGATTTATAGATGGTATTATGGATCCAACTGTTATTCAGATGGAAACTGGTGAAATACCAATTATGAACTTAACATTAACAGGTGAGTATGACTTAGTAGATATAAATGAATATGCTGAATCGCTTCAAATGCAATTTGAAGCCATAGACGGTGTAAAGAATGTAGATATTTCAGGTAGTAAAGAACGTGAAATAATCATATCCGTAGATCAGAGTTTACTCTATGAATACGGATTAACAACCTCATCGATATCAAATGCTTTAGCCGGAAGCAATATAAAAATGCCTTTAGGCAGCAGTAATCTAGACCATACAAATTATTCTGTTAGAGTTGATGAGGCTTATAAAACCATTGATGAATTGGAACACACCATCATTTCAGCTGGTCAGGGTGGTTATATCTATTTGTCAGATGTTGCAACGGTTACAGATGGTTATAAATCGCCAGATTCAGAAGCCTATACTTACTCAAAGGGATTTAGTAAGGAACAAAAAGCAACGCCTGTAATTACCATGTCACTTTATAGAGAAACGGGTGCAGATATTATCGGAATCTCTGACGATGTAAAAGCTGTTATTGCTGAAGAAGCAGGGAGCAGTTATCCCTCAGATTTAGGCATTATCATCACATCAGATGAAAGTGATGACGTGTCTGATACCATCAACACAGTTATGGTAAGTGCTATTGGTGGTTTACTGGTGGTAATCGCGGTGTTATTTGTATTCATTGGTCTAAATGAATCCATTATTGTTGCGATGGTAATCCCATTATCACTTTTAATCTCAGCGATTGTTATGAATATGGCTGGTATTACGATTAACAGTATGTCGCTAGTTGCTTTTGTTGTAGCACTGGGACTACTCGTGGACAATGCCATTGTAGTAATGGAGAATATAGATCGTTTTAGAGACAAGGGACTTGATCGCGTCACAGCTTCCAAAGTTGGATCCAATCAAGTTGGACCGGCGGTGCTTGCTGCAACGTTAACAACTTTAGGTGCATTTGTACCAATAGCACTTCAGGGTGGTATGATGGGTCAGTTCATTAGTATCATGCCAAAAACTTTAATCATAACAATCTCAGCATCGTTCTTTGTGTCCATAGCAATTACCCCAAACCTGAGTAGTAAATTGTTATCAAAATACAAAAAAGTAGAACAAAAACACAGTCCATTAAAAGATATAGTATCTGTATTATTTGTATTCATGCTTACCGGGATTGCATTTTTAGATGACTGGACGATTACAAAATATACATTAATATTTGCATCGCTCTTTACATGTTTGATGATTGTGAAGATTATTTTAAGAAGAAGAAAAGATAAGAGAAACGAGAAAAAAACTGAGCATTCAGTTTATGTCACAAAATATGTAGGATGGTTACAACAGTTCTTTAAATCAAGAGTTAAAAGATGGACAGTCTTTGCAATCGTTTTGATTGCTTTGGTGTTATCGATTATGACCATACCAATGGGTATATTGGATTTGGAATTATTGCCATCAGAAGAACCAAACTCAACAAAAATATCTATCACAGCACCTGAAGGATATTTGTTAGAGGATACGTACTTTATTGCACATAAAATCGAATTGGAGTTATACACTATTGAGGATATTGAATCCTTTGATATTGTTGTAGGTGGCAATAAGAAAAATGAAGCAACGATAACGGTTAATTTTGTTGATCCGGATGTCAGAACCACTTCTGGGTATGACATTTCAGATGAAATCAGAGAGATGACCAAAACCATTCCAGGTGCGAGTATTAATGTGAAATCACAATCCACAATGGGCATGGTTGGATCTGGTGAAGATGTTTCAATCAGCATTCAAGGAAATGACTTGAATGAATTAAATGCTGTAGCCAATCAGTATCTAAGTATTCTAAAAAATATAGACGGTGTGGATAATCCGAAGTTATCATCAGAAAATGGATTAAAGGAAATTACCGTTGAAATAGACAATAACAGAGCAGCTTATTATGGTTTAAGTCCTGGTCTGATAGCCAATGATCTACGTCAACGCATCAGTGGACTAACGGTTGGCTCTTACAAAGAAGCTGGTGAAACATACGACATTACGGTCTACTTTGATGAAAGACCAATTGACTCTGTATCAGAATTTGATAAAATTTTCTTTACTAATCCAATGGGACAAAAGGTACCATTCAGTGAAGTGGCATCACTCTCTTATACAGAAGGTATGGCAAAAATAAGCCATAGTGATGGGCAAAAGGTTGTTAGTGTCTCTTCAAATGTAAAAACAGGTTACAACGCAACGGTTATTGGTAAGGAATTTAATAGTAACATTAAAGGCATTCCGTTACCTGAAGGTGTAAAGATTTCAGACAGTGGAGAATTCGGTGATACACAAGAACAATTCGATACAATGATAGCAAGTTTTATCATTGCAATCATGATTGTTTATACAGTGCTGGTTATACAGTTCAATTCATTCCAACAGCCGTTGGTCATTTTGATGAGTGTACCTTTAGCATTGATAGGTGTTATTATTGGATTAATAATAACAGGTAATAACCTTGGTCAATTTGCAATGATGGGTATTGTTGCCCTAGTAGGTATAGCAGTAAATGATGCGATTGTATTGGTTGACTTTGCCAATTATCAGCGCTCTATAGGTATGAGTGTAAAAAATGCGATTTCTGAGGCGGTAAGTGTAAGATTTTTACCGGTATTTGCAACCTCTTTAACAACAATGGGTGGTGTATTACCTTTAGCACTTTACAATGAAATGTTCTCTCAACTTGGTTATGCCATTGTATTCGGTTTATTTGCATCAACCATACTAACCTTACTAATCGTTCCACTCATGTACTACATGATGGAATCTAGAGCAGAGAATAGACGTATTAAAATTGAATTTAAGAAAATGAAGACTGAAAGTGAGGTAAGTGTAAGTGCTTAATAATAAATTAAAATTAATGATGGGCGTATTGGTAATATGCTTATCTTTCACAGGTTGTGCAAAGCCAGCAACTGAAGACCTTGTAAAAACAGAAACTCAAGTTGTTCCAGTTTCTGTGACGTCAATAGAATATGGAGATGTATATGAGTCGGTATATTCTATTGGCGAAGTTAAATCATCAGATATTTTTCATGTGAATGCCATGGCAGCAGGCAAAGTGACTGAAGTCAACTATGGTGTTGGTGATTTGGTTAATGAAGGTGATATACTCTTTAAAGTAGAAGCTGATGATTTTGATTCAGATATGAATTCAAAATTAACTCAAGCTTCAAATGGTGTTAGTCAAGCAAAATTAGGACTTGATAATGCGACAACCAATTTGGATCGTGTACAGAAATTATATGATGGTGGGGTTTCATCTAAGGCAGAATTAGACAATGCGAAATCATCATATGATAATTCAAAAATTACTTATAGTAATGCTGTGAATTCATATGAGACACTTAAATATTCTTATAACTCAGCGAGTGAGAATTATGAGATTACAAGTCCTGTTACGGGTATCATTACTTCAAATACAATCGTAAAAGATATGATGGCATCCAATCAGAATGGGTTTACAATCGAGGTGATTGATACATATAAAGTATCCTCATCAATTGGATCGAAATACATCAATGATATCAAAGTAGGTCAAGAGGTAGAAGTGTATGTATCTACATTGGATACTTTGTTAAATGGTTCTATTAAATCGGTATCACTTAATGCAACAAATGGGATGTATCCTATTGAAATTCAATTAGAAACCATAGATGAGAGACTTAAGTCAGGTATGTATTCAGAACTTTGGATTGTAACCAGTGATGTAGCCAATGGCTTATGGATACCGAGTATGGCATTGATGCAAGAAAACGGTGATAGTTTCGTGTATACTGTAGATAATGGAATGGCAGAGAAAGTCATGGTAGAAGTACTTTCAATGCGTGGAGATGAAATTGCTATAAAAAGTTCTCTAAGCCAAGAGGATCAATTGATTACCTTTGGTAAAGAGTATGTCATGCAAGGTTCTGAAGTAGAAATAAAATAAAGGTGAAAATATGTCAAAGTTAAAGTTGATTCTTAAAAATGATCTCGGATGGAAAATATTTGGTACATGGATGTTATCCTTTATTGTACCGATGCTTCTCTTCGGACTGATATTATTTATTCAATATGGTGATAATATCATGACTGTTTTTAAGAGCGGCTTTGATGTCTGGCAAAGAAGTGGTTACATGAGCATTGAGAAGGTTAATCGTGAAATTAATCTGTGGACATTAGATGATCCCAAATTTCAAGATCATGAGGTCCTCGATCAGAAACTGGCAAACCTGTTTGGTGAGCAACATGCTTTTCCAAACTTGATCGTAGAAAGAAAAGGTGAAGAAGTTACTTCTTTAATAACTCTTACCGAAGAACAGAGAAGTCAGCTGGAAACAGCATTTTCTAAGCTGAACCAGAATGTTTTACCAGAATTTGGAGCGAAAGATATTTTTAATAATGAAGAGTTGTTAGAAAAAACAGGTTATGTTTTATACCGTCAAATTGATTTTTATTACGAGGATGGTGAAGAAGGCAGTATTTATCTGTTTATAAAATACTCGAATGTACCACATAAGGTATTGAAAGTCATTGGTGATAACATCATTTATGTGTCCATCATGATGATGGCCATAAATGCACTGCTTTCACTGTTTATGATAAAACGTATGGC
>JABXKX010000624.1 GCA_013619035.1 Peptostreptococcaceae bacterium | reverse complement strand
GCAATTAAAGAATAAACAACTAAAAAAACAAGAATTAATGTATTTTTTCGAAATGTTTGATGGGGCATATAAAGACATTATGTACCAATTGTCTTACATGAAAGATTTAGTAGAGCGTTTTAAAGCGTTAGATCCTGATGTTTCGGCTACTCTTTTAACCCGATTTAATATGTCTAATCTATTAAGAGTTATTATTGATAGTATGGATATCCCAGTTGATATTGGTGTTGATATTATTTGCTCTGACTCGCTTGAACTGATTCAAGATGCTGCAAAGATCTCACAAATTGTCGTACACTTAGTTGAAAATTCGATTACTCATGCATTTGAAAATATGAGCAGTGGTATGATTGTTATTGATGTTGATATGGAGGAAGAACTAACTATTAACATTAAAGACAATGGATGTGGCATCAAAAATGATTATCTTAAGAGAATTTTCGAACCCATATATGCCCATGAAATTGATAGTGGTTACGGTCTTAGTATTGTATATAATATAGTGCGTAAATCCTTTAAAGGTACTATTGAGTGTCAAAGTACAGAGGGCTTTGGGACTGAATTTATTATTCGTCTAAAGGTGTAGGCAATAGGTATAATTTGTGCTATAATCTATTTAATAAAGACGAAGAAAGAGATAAGTAAATCTATACAGCGAGTAATCATTGGTGAGAGATTACAGGATTGAAGCTACTCTGGAGTTGTGACAAGAAATTGTTGACGGTAACAGCCGTTATATGTAGGATGTATATCTAAAGTGATCGGAAGATAAATAGGGTGGTACCGCGGTAAAGTCGTCCCTATACGTCACTTTAGTTTTTTTTGTTTTTGAAGTAGGAGGCAATATGAATATTACAGGATTAAACGAAATCAGAAAAAGCTTTTTAGATTTCTTTGAGTCTAAAGGACATTATGTAGGAAAGAGCTATTCTTTAGTTCCTCAAAGTGATAAAAGCTTATTGTTGATCGGTGCAGGTATGGCACCACTTAAAAATTACTTTACTGGAGAAGAAACACCTCCAAGTAAAAGAATGGCAACTTGTCAAAGATGTATGAGAATAACAGATATTGACAATGTAGGTTATACGTCAAGACATGCAACATTCTTTGAAATGTTGGGTAACTTCTCATTTGGCGATTACTTTAAAGTTGAATCTTTAGAGTGGGGATGGGAATACATAACAGAAGTTTTAGGTTTACCTGTGAATAATTTATGGGCTACTGTTTATTTAACTGATGATGAAGCATACGATATATGGAAAGATATTATAAAGATAGATGAGAGTAGAATTGTACGTTTAGGAAAAGAAGATAACTTCTGGGAAAAAGGTACAGGTCCTTGTGGTCCATGTTCTGAGATTTATTATGATAGAGGGCCAAGTTACGGATGTGACAACCCAGATTGTAAACCAGGATGCGAATGCGATCGTTTTGTAGAGTTTTGGAACCATGTATTTACGCAGTTTGATAAAGATGCAGATGGTAACTATAATGATTTAGCTAATCCTAATATTGATACAGGTATGGGTCTAGAAAGAATTGCATGTATCATGCAAGACGTTGAAACTATATTTGAAATTGATACAATGAAACAAGTATTGGATGCAGTAGTAGCTAAAGCAGGTATTACTTTTGGAGAAAATAAAAAAGAGGGTATATCAGTAAAAATTATAACTGATCATGTAAGAGCTATTACATTTATGGTATTAGATGGTGTTATGCCAAATAATGAAGGTGTTGGTTATGTCTTAAGAAAAGTATTAAGAAGAGCATATAGACATGGTAAACTATTAAACATCGATGGTATATTCTTAACTGATTTAGTTGATGTTGTTATTGATATTTCAAAAGAAGCATATCCAGAATTAGTAGAGAAAAAAGATTTTATTAAAAAAGTAATTGCACTTGAAGAAGATAGATTCCAACAAACGATTAACCAAGGTTTAGATATCTTAAAAGGTTACATCAAGGAATTAGATGGTGACGTGTTAAGTGGTGATAAAGCATTTAAACTATATGACACTTATGGTTTCCCAATTGATTTAACAAAAGAAATTTTAGCTGAAGAGAACTTAACTGTTGATGAAGATGGTTTTAATGACGAGATGAAGTTACAAAGAGAACGTGCAAGAGCTGCACGTGGTAACGATCAAAGTGCATGGGAAAAATCAGCGTTATCTAAAACTGATATTAAAGAGACTGTTTTTAATGGTTATACGAACTTAGAAGGTACATCGACTATTTTAGCGATTGTATCTGAAGGTGAATTAGTTGATTCAATCAACGAAGGTACTAAAGCTGAAATTGTTCTTGATGAAACAACTTTCTATCCAGAAGGTGGTGGACAAGCCGGTGATATCGGTATCATGAAAACTGATATGGGTACATTTGTAGTAACAGATACGATTAAAGGTATCATGGACAGAATTATTCATAAAGGTTACATGAAATCAGGCCTAATTCAGAGTAATGATAAAATCAACACAGCAGTTGATTTAGACAATAGAATGGCAAGTGCTAGAAATCATACAGCTACACATATTCTTCATAAAGTATTGAAAGAGACATTGGGAGACCATGTAGAGCAGAAAGGTTCTTTAGTAGATCCTACGAAATTACGGTTTGATTTCTCTCACTTTGAGGGTATCACTGCTGAGACACTTCAGTCAATTGAAAATCAAGTCAATGAAAGATTATTTGAAACACTTCCGGTTCAAACAGAACAATTGGCTATTGATGAAGCTAAGAAACGCGGTGCTACTGCATTATTTGGTGAAAAATATGGTGATACTGTAAGAGTAGTTACTATTGGTGAGTTTTCTATGGAATTATGTGGTGGTACACATGTTCAGAACGCTTCACAAATTGGTTTGATTAAGATTATTTCTGAAAGTGGTATTGCTGCAGGTGTAAGAAGAATTGAAGCGATTACTGGTAAAGAAGTTTATAACTACTTAAGCCAAGTGGAAGATAAAATGAAACATATTTCTAACATTGTAAAAGGTAATTTTGATGATGTTGAAACTAAAGTAGAATCACTTGCTAACGAAGTTAAGTCACTTCATAAAGAAGTTGAAAAAATGAAGTCTCAAGCAGCTTCTTCAGGCATTGAAGACATTATTGATAATGCAAAACTGATCAATGGTTTAAATGTAATCACTGGTAAGTTAAAAGGTGTACAACCAAATAACCTACGAGAACTTGCTGATAAGATTTCTGATAAAATAAAAGATAGTGTGGTTGTATTGGCATCGGACAATGGTGAAAAAGTTGCATTAATTGCTATGGCAGATGAAGTCGCTGTTAAAAAAGGTGCTCATGCGGGTAATATTATTAAAGTAATTGCTAAAATGACAGGTGGCGGTGGTGGTGGTCGTCCTAATATGGCCCAAGCTGGCGGTAAGGATGGTTCTAAGATTGATGAAGCTTTAGAGATGGTTTCAAAAATTATAGATGAAATATAAAATATTATAAAAACTACCATCAAAACACGACAAATCATGTATAATAGTATTAGATATAAGATTGGAGTGATAATATGAGCAAATTAGACGCAACAATGAAATTTGATTTTGACGCAGAACTAAAAGAAGAAGTAAAAGATATTCTAACTAGCGTCCAAAAATCATTGATAGAAAAGGGATATAACCCTGTCAATCAAATGGTAGGTTACTTACTGAGTGGTGACCCTACATATATCACGAGCTATAATAATGCTAGACAACTTATGAAAAAAGTTGAACGTGATGAAATCATAGAAGTCTTGTTAAAGGCGTATTTAGAGGAATAATGAAATATAATTTATTAGGTGATACGGGGATTAAAGTTTCTAAGCTTTGTTTTGGAGGCTTAACCGTAGGACCATTACAAGCTAATTTATCACCAAAGGTAGGCGGTAAAATTATATCGCATGCCTTTGATTGTGGTGTAAATTTTATCGATACAGCTCAGCTGTATGAAACATATGACCATGTTAGAGAAGGATTAAAAGGACATAAACGTGAAGATATTGTTATTGCTTCAAAGTCTTATGCTTATGATCAGAAAACTGCCATGGAAAGTGTGGAAGAAGCATTATTAAAACTTAACACTGACTACTTGGATATATTCATGTTACATGAGCAAGAAAGTGAACATACCATTAGAGGCCATTATGAAGCCATTGAAACCTTATTAAAGCTAAAGGAAAAAGGGATAATAAGGGCAATTGGAATTTCTACTCATGCAGTAGTTGGTGTTGAAGCAGCAATAAAGTATAATGAAATAGAGGTTATTCATCCAATATTAAACATCTCTGGTTTAGGGATTATGGATGGTACAAGAGATGAAATGTTAGACGCTATTAAACGGTTTAAAAACCGTGGAGGTGGTGTGTATTCT
Source organism: Peptostreptococcaceae bacterium (assembly GCA_013619035.1). Next base: position 8,387 of record JABXKX010000624.1, on the reverse strand, counting down.
ATGAAACCTCTTGGAGGTGGCAATCTATTAAATCGTGTAGAAGAAAGTTTCAATTACATATTGTCTTTAGATGCAGTAGATTCTATAGCAGTAGGTATGCAAACTATTGAAGAAGTTGATTACAATGTTAAACGATTTAAAAATGAAGTCATCAGTCAAGATCTAAGAGAAAAGGTGAGAAATCAACCTAGGAAACTGCAGATTGCAGATTGGTGTACAAAGTGTGGTTCTTGTGTTAAAAAGTGTTCTCATAATGCTTTGGAGATGGGTGACAACAAACCAGTTATTAATAGGGAAAAATGTGTTCTCTGTGGTTATTGTGCAGCGGTGTGTAAAGAATTTTGTATAAAGGTGGTATAATGTTTAAAATCATGGGTTTAGATGTGGGTGATAAGACCATTGGTGTTGCCATTAGTGATCCACTTTTGTATACGGCACAAGGACGAACAACTATTATGAGAGAGTCAATTAAAAAAGATATCGATCAATTAATAGATTTTATCATTTCTGACAACGTTAAAATTATGGTTGTAGGATTTCCCAAAAATATGAACAATACTGTAGGTCCTCAAGCAGAAAAAACATTGGATTTCGTAAAAAAACTTCAAAAGAAGATTAAATATAGTGAACGTATAGAAGATCGTGATATAGAAGTGGTGATGTGGGATGAAAGATTGACTTCAGTAGCAGCAGAGAGGTCAATGATTGAAGCGGATTTAAGCCGCGCCAAACGTAAAAAGATTATCGATAAGTTAGCAGCGGTATATATATTGCAGGGCTATCTAGACAGTAGAAGGTAGGTATAAAATGGAAGAAAATATTATTATGTTAGTAGATGAGAATGGCGAAGAAACTGCATTTGAAATTATTGCAGACTTTGATTTAAACGATCAAGAATATGCTGTTTTAGCACCAGTTGATGAAGATGATGATTCAGCATTAATATTTAAAGTGATTGATCAAGGTGAAGACGAGCCAATCTTAGAATATTTAACTGATGATGATGAGTTTGAATTTGTTGCAAAAGCATATGAAGAATTAATGGAAGAAGATGAGTAAAAACTAAGGGGTAGGATATGGAATATAAAAACAATGTAAATGAAAAACTTAAAAAGAAAGGTTATAAGTTTACACCACAGAGAAAGGCAATATTAGAAGTTGTATCAGAACATATGGGTGAACATTTAAGTTCAGAAGAAATATATGATTTTGTAAAAGTAAAAAGTCCTGAAATTGGATTAGCAACTGTTTATAGAACAGTGCAACTTCTTGTTGAGTTAGACGTCCTATCAAAATTGAATTTAGATGATGGCTATGTCCGTTATGAATTAAATGACCATGATGGTGATCAACACAATCACCACCATTTAATCTGTAGTGAATGTGGCGAGATTATCGAAGTAAGAGAAGATTTATTAGAAAGTATTGAAAGTGAAATAGAACGTAAGTATGAGTTTCAAATTAGAGATCATAAGCTGAAATTCTTCGGTTTATGCAAGTCTTGCCAACAAAACCTATAATACTTATAGGTTTGTTTTACGTAAAAAAGGTAGGTAAAAATGAATAAGAAGTTAAAAATAATCCCACTAGGTGGATTAAACGAAATCGGTAAAAATATGACCGTATTTGAGTATGATGATGAAATCATCATAGTAGATTGTGGTTTGTCATTTCCCGATGATGAAATGTTAGGAATTGATGTTGTAATTCCTGATTTCACATACCTAAAGAAAAATGCACATAAAATTAAAGGAATCTTTATTACACATGGTCATGAAGATCATATTGGTGCGATTCCTTATTTCCTAAAGCAGTTCGAAGCACCTATTTATGGTTATCAATTAACATTAGGTTTAATCGAACTCAAATTAATGGAACATCGATTAATGGATAGAACCAAATTAAACGTTGTAAAACCAAGAGATGTGATTCATTTAAAACACTTCAGTGTGGAGTTTATTAGAGTATCTCATTCCATTCCAGATGCATCAGCACTTCATATTACAACGCCATTTGGTAGTGTAGTACATACGGGTGACTTTAAAATTGATTACAATCCAATTGATGGTGAAATGATAGATTTACCACGTTTTGCTGAACTAGGTCAAGAAGGCGTTATGCTGTTAATGGCTGACAGTACAAATTGTGAAAGAAAAGGTTTTACGATGTCGGAATCAACAGTTGGAGCAACTTTTGATGACATCTTCCATAACAATGCTGATAAAAGAATTTTTGTAGCATCTTTTGCATCGAATGTGCATAGAGTGCAGCAAATCGTTAATTCAACTTATGCACATAACAGAAAAATTGCTTTTTCTGGTAGGAGTATGGTGAATGTCTCTAAAATAGCTATGGAACTTGGCTATTTAAATATTCCTGATGGCATGATAGTGGAATTAAATGATATTGATAAGTATCCTCATAATGAAATTGTTATCGTTACTACTGGATCTCAAGGGGAGCCGATGGCTGCATTGTCTCGAATGGCGAAGTCTGAGCATAGACAACTTCAGTTGAGACCAGGTGATCTAGTTGTTATTTCTGCAACGCCAATTCCAGGTAATGAGAAATCTGTAAAAAAAGTAATTGACAGCATCTTAAAACTAGGAGCTGACGTTATATATGAAGCGCTTGCTGATGTACATGTATCAGGACATGCTAAAGAGGAAGAATTAAAGTTAATTCATACTTTGGTTAAGCCAAAGTATTTTGCACCAGTTCATGGCGAGTACACACATTTAGCACATCATGCTAATTTAGCACAAACGCTTGGCAAATCTAGTTCGGAAGTTTTTATCATGGAAAATGGTAAAGGTCTTGAGATTAGTGAAGAGGGTATTAGACCGGCTAAAAAAGTACCTTCTGGTCGAACTTTAATCGATGGTCTTGGTGTTGGAGATGTTGGTAATATAGTTTTAAGAGATAGAAGAATCTTATCACAGGATGGTTTGATGATAGTTGTAGTTGCAATTGAGAAATCATCTGGTAAAATAGTATCTGGTCCTGATATTATATCAAGAGGATTTGTGTATGTAAGGGAAGCTGAAACTTTATTTACAGATGCAAGAACGGTACTTTGCCATGCATTATATGAACTTGAAAAAAATAATATAACGGAATGGTCGACAATTAAAAACACAATAAGAGATACACTAAGAACTTACCTGTATCAAGAAACAAGAAGGAATCCAATGATCTTGCCGATCATTATGGAAATTTAGGAGGCAGTATGAACGTATTAGATCAAGCAAAAGAATTAGCAGAATCAATTAAATTATCAAATGAGTTTAAAACTTATAAAGAGTTAAAAGCGAGCTTATATAAAGATGAGGCCATTGCAGGTTCTTTATCACTATTTGAAGCAAAACAAGCTAACTTACAGCGTATGCAAATGTTAGGTGAAACTTTAAATGAAGATGAACTAAAAGATGCCCAAGAATTATTCCAAGAATTAAATGAAAATGCTTCTGTAAAAGCTTATTTCGAAGCTGAATTTGCTTTGAATCAAATGATGGCTGAAGTTTCTAAGATTCTTGGCGATGCAATGAATTTCTAGGTGATGATATGAAAAAATACATCATATTATGTCTGATTCTAATGTTTACTCTAACGGGGTGTAACTTAGATGAAATGAGAACACCTGTAAATCCAGATAACACAGACGTTGTTGTCATCACAGTACCTCGTGGCGCTTCAACCTCTTCTATTGGAACAATTCTTATGAATGAAGAGTTGATTCAAAGTGAAACTGTTTTTAAATTAGCCTCTAAAGAATTGGAAGCTGATGGAAAGATGCAGGCTGGGGATTATGAATTGTCACAGTCTATGTCAACAGATGAAATTATCGCGAAATTAGTTTCGGGTGATGTTGTATTAAATACTTTTAAGTTTACTATTCCTGAAGGATTTGAGATAAAAGACATTACCGCTAGGTTAGTTGAAGGTGGATATATTAATCAAGAGAACTTTGAAGCAGAGCTTGCTTCTATGAATTTTGATTATAAATTCTTAGAAGGACAGGAAAGCTTAGAAGGTTTCTTATTCCCTGATACCTACGAAATGAAAGTCAACTCAACTGAAAGAGAAATTATCAATAGAATGCTTCAAAGATTTGATGAAATATTCTTAGATGAGTATTATTCAAGACTTGAAGAACTCGATATGTCAATGAACGAGGCAATAACTTTAGCATCTATTATCGAAAGAGAAGCTAGAGCTAAAGAAGAATTTCCAATTGTGTCGGGAGTTTTCCATAATAGAATTAATGACAATATGTTGCTTCAAAGTTGTGCGACAGTTCAATATGTATTAGGTGAAAGAAAAGAAAGACTGACTTATGATGATATAGCTATCGATTCACCTTTTAACACGTATGTGAATGCTGGATTACCACCAGCGCCAATTGCTTCACCAGGTAAACTAGCAATTGAATCAGCACTGTTCCCTGAAGAATCGGATTACTACTATTTTGTTGTTAAAAAAGATGGTGGTGGTACACATGTATTTAGTCGTACACTTCAAGAACATAATAAAGCGAAAGAAGAAAATAGATAATGAGTAATATAGTTAATGAACATGTAGAAAAGTATATTCGTGGACTTGTAAAAGAAAATGATGAGTACTTTTTAAAGCTTGAAACTTATGCAGAAGCTGAGCATGTCCCTATTATTCACAAAGAAGTTAAGAGTTTATTAGCATTTGTTGTTCAATCAACAAATGCTAACTCTGTTCTTGAAATAGGGACTGCCATAGGATACTCCGCTTCTGTTTTTGCACGTGCAATGGAGGGAAAAGGTAAAGTCACTTCTATCGAAAGAAGAGATGACTATCATTTTATTGCAAAAAGAAACGTAGCAAAATTAAACTATGAAACAGAATTTGATTTCCGTTTAGGAGATGCACTTGATGTTTTAGATGAAATAAATGAATCGTATGATGTCATTTTTGTGGATGCATCTAAAGGACATTATCAAGAATTCTTAGATAAGTGTCTTGATAAATTAAATGATGGTGGTGTCATTATTTCTGACAATGTATTGTATCAAGGGATGATTGCCTCAGATCAATATGTTCTTAAAAGAAAAAAGACAATCGTAAAACGTATGAGAAATTATTTGGACTATATAACAGATCATCCTGGTTTTACAACGACACTATTACCGATGAGTGATGGTATTGCACTTAGTTATAAAAGGAGGCTCTAATGAATAAAGTAGAATTATTAGCACCTGCTGGAGATTTAATGAAACTTAAATTCGCTATTCTTTATGGTGCGGATGCTTGTTATATTGGTGGACAAATCTTTGGTATGAGAGAAAAGGCTAAAAACTTCTCGTTAGAAGATATGAAAGAGGGTGTAGAGTTTGCTCACGAACGTGGCAAAAAAGTTTATATCACTTTAAATATCATACCTCATAACGATGATTTAATTCACTTAGAAGCTTATCTAAAAGATATAAAAGAGATTGGTTTTGATGCAGTGATTGTGTCAGATCCAGGTACTTTGATGTATATCAAAGAATATGCACCGGAAATGGAAGTGCATTTAAGTACTCAAGCCAATAATACAAATTTTATGAGTGCAAAGTTTTGGCATAATCAAGGCATCTCTAGAGTTATTCTAGCAAGAGAGCTCTCTTTTGCTGAGATTAAAGATATTACAGAGAAAACACCAGACACCTTAGAATTAGAAGCGTTTGTACATGGTGCAATGTGTATTTCGTATTCAGGAAGATGTTTGTTATCTAATTACATGACCGACAGAGATGCCAATCGTGGATCTTGTGCTCATGCTTGCAGATGGAAATATAAATTAGTAGAAGAGAAAAGACCAGAAGAACAATACCCAGTTGTAGAAACAGAAGATGGTACATTCTTCTTCAATTCGAAAGATTTATGTATGATTGAGTTTATACCGGAACTAATAGAATCGGGTCTTTCAAGTCTGAAAATAGAAGGCCGTATGAAGAGCGTTTATTATGTGGCTAATATTGTTAGAGTCTATAGAGAAGCGATTGATTTATACTATAAAGATCCTGCTAAATTCAAATACAATCCAGATTGGTTAACTGAAATTCAGAAGGCGAGTCATAGGAAATTTACTACAGGTTTCTATTATCAAAAGCCGACAAGTGAAGACCAATTATATACGTCAAGTTCTTATGATAGATATTACAATTTCACAGGAATTGTGTTAGACTATGATGAGATAAGTGGATATGCAACTATCGAACAAAGAAATAAACTTTCGGTTGGAGACGAGATTGAAATTATGCAACCAGGGTACCAAGGTTTTATACAGACAGTTTCAGAATTAATTGATCATAACAACAAATCGGTAGAGAATGTGCCTCATGCACAGCAAGTCTTTAAAACGAAAATGAAACAGCCTGTAAAGGCATATGATATTATAAGAATGAGAAAGGATGAAATAGATGAATAAACCTGTAATAATTGGTATTTGTGGTGGTACGGGATCCGGAAAAACAACAGTAGCGAGAGAGATTTTGAGTGCCTTGCCTCAAAAAAATGTCTCAATCATTCATCAAGATGCGTATTACAAATTACAAACTAATAAAACGTTTGAACAAAGAACGGAAACCAATTATGACCATCCTTTTGCATTTGATACGGATTTATTATTAGAACATTTAACTGAGTTAACTGCTGGCAAAGATATTAGCATGCCTATCTATGATTTTGCAAATCATAATAGAAGTGAAGAGACGACTACAATTCATTCTCGTGAAATAATCATATTAGAAGGTATTCTTATTTTAGAAGATCAAAGATTAAGAGATTTGATGGATATAAAAATCTTTGTTGACACGGATATTGATGTAAGAATCATCAGAAGAATTACTAGAGATATGAATGAGAGAGGTAGAAGTTTAGAATCTGTAATAGAACAGTATCTAGCAACTGTTAAGCCTGCTCATGAACAGTTCATCGAACCATCAAAGAAATATGCTGATATTATTATACCAGAAGGCGGCTTTAATACAGTTGCAATAGATATTATGGTTGGTAAAATCAAAACAATTTTAGGTTAATCAAGTGATTGGAGTGCATTGTAAATTAATTTTACATTAGCACTCCAATTTTTATCTTCAGAATACTTTTCGTTTAAAAACTCAATTAAATCAATGTTATCTGGACGGTTCTTAATTGCAGTCGTTATGGTATTTAAACATATAATCGTTGATTCTTCAAAGTGAGTATTGTAATCTATCCAAGAACCGAACACATTGTAAGGATTGTTGATGATTTCTTTTGCATACTTGTGATCTTTTGGTACAAAACCTTGTTCTTGACCAATAATTGCAATTAAAAGCAATGGGTTAACATAATATTTTTCCGACAACCTATTGATTGTAGAGAGATAATTTTCTTCAATCAACATGGAGTTCTTTTCTTCAAGGTAAGTATATATCGTTTTCAAATGAAATGGCTTATATTTATACTCGTCTGGAATGATTCGAATATTAACTTTAAAAACTTCCTCAAGTAAACCATCCAAACTATTGATTAACGTATCATCGTATAATTCTGGTTCGATGAATTCCATATCATTTTTAGGCGCTTCGTAGAGATTTGATGTCATGAAACTATACAAAAAGATCATAAAAATAATGGTTGCCGGAATCCATAATATTTGTTTTTTTAATCTGTACTTATATACAACATCATCAATAGGGACTTGTGGCAGTTTGTTGACCTCTCCAATTGGACGTCTTTTGTATGTTGGTTCATAGGTAGATGCTGCAGTACGAACTGTTTTGCCGGAGTCTATAATTTTGTATTGTTTGATGTATTGTGTTAAAGATGCCTCCTCGTAAGAAATCTCAGTATTGTCATCTAACCACTGAATCAAACGTGCCTTGGTATCAATCTCTTGATCGTCGTAATGGGTTAGTGTTGTAAAGACATGTCCATAATTGATATGATCACTAGCAGGATTGGGCAACACTAAAAAAGAGTTCAAAATAATAAGTCTTCTGATACTCTCTTTATCTTCAGAACTGACGCCTTTAAGAGAAGCGTCTAGTTGTGCATTTATTTTTGTGGCTAGAAGTGATGCTTTATCTTTAGAGGGATAGTCAAAGAAAAGCATGTTAACTTCATACTTCATTTTTTTTACAATCAAATCATTTATAACTATTTCCTTGTTTAGTTTACGTAAAAGTTCATTCATTGCGGTCTAGTGGTCCTCATTTCCTGTTAAAAGTGAGATATACTCATACAGAAATATAGTATTTACCAGTTCGGTATAGTATAATTTCTTATATAAGACTATTTTATATCAAATCTCTATTTAAATCAAAAACTATAGTTGAAATCAATGGAAGGTTTTATATAGGAAAATCTCAAAAAATTATTAACATACA
>JABXKX010000264.1 GCA_013619035.1 Peptostreptococcaceae bacterium | reverse complement strand
GTCAAAAGCTTCCTTTCGTAATATGTATAAAAAGTTCTAAGAAATTTTGTATAGAGTGTGTTATACTGAGTCGTATTGCTGAAAATGTGGTTTTTAATCATAACTAAATGAGACTTGAAATCTAGAGGTGCTTTACAAATGGATAGTAAAGATGTTTATAGTTGATCTAATATCTACTACAAATCATTCAAGTAAATATATTATTTGAAAGTCATTTCAAAAGATGTCTTTTATTTTTTTGTATAAATCGTAGAACCAATATCAAAGTAAGCAACACCAGAAAGGATGTAAAATGTCATTAATAAAAAGAGTTTATATAGAGATTACCAATGCTTGCAATCTATCTTGTAGTTTTTGTCCCACAAGTGAACGGGCCAAAGAATTTATGGATATTGAATTTTTTGAGCAGATACTTGATGATCTTGTAGGTCGAACAAAACATATATATTTGCATGTAAAGGGAGAACCTACGTTTCACCCAGATTTGATTAGGATGATTGAACTGTGCAATCAAAGAGATATGAAAGTGAATTTAACTACAAATGGTACCTTAATACATAAATGGTACGATCAGTTGTTAGAATCAGATGGATTGAGACAAATCAGTTTTTCTTTACAGAGCTTTGAACAACAAGGAAGAGAAGAGTTGTTGTCTTATCTTACAACTATTTTTGAGTTTGCTAAAGAAGCCAAACGTAACAAGAAATACGTTGAGTTAAGACTTTGGAATCTAGAAAGCACTCAAGATGGAGAGAACCACAACAAGGAGATTCTAACACTGATCAAAGATTTCTTTGAACTTGATGTGGATTTAAAAGAAGAAGTCATTAAAGATAAAGGCATTCGATTAAAAGATCATCTATATTTAAGCCAGAGTGCTGAATTTACATGGCCTTCATTAAAACATCATAAAATCAGTGATGTAGGTTCATGTTATGGTATCAAACAGCAGATTGCTATTCTAGTAGATGGCACAGTTTTACCCTGTTGCCTTGATCAAGAAGGTGATATTCCTCTTGGCAAAATAAAAGAAGAAAAAATCCATGATATTCTTAATTCAGAGCGAACAATTAAAATGAAAAAAGGATTTGAACAGTGCATTCTAGTTGAAGAATTATGTCAGAAGTGTGGTTTTAGAGAACGCTTCAATCATAAGGTTGCATAGTTGGTTTTAGACTTATTGGACATCTCATTTCTGAGGTGTCTTTTGTTCGATAGGCATTTGAACCTAGCAGGAGATTCTTCTCCTGCTTTATTTACTTGAATCAATTCACGGCAACGTTATAGTGTAAAACAGGTTTATAAGATTTGAATGAAATAAGTATTCACGAAAGTGAAAGTCTTTCCTTGGGGATGCTGATATAACCCAAGAAACCTAATCTAGGGCGTTATCATGAGGTCATGTCTGAAGGAGATGTGGATAAACGCGAGAGCCATAGGGGGGTGAGTAGGCCGAAATGCTAAGTGTGAAGTATATAAGCGGCAGGATAAGGTGGCGACCGTGCGAAAGGTCGGAAAGTCTCATATGACAGTTTGTTGTAGTGCACAATGACGGTGCAGAAGCGCTTTCGTTATATGAGTGTTTCAATGTTAACTCCCCTGCAAATTTAAATTTACAATTGAGTTCATAATTGATTTAATAGTAAAGAGTGACTCCAATAGTTATATGAATCAGATGTAATAACAGAAGATATGAGAATACAAGTACTTGAAACAACGAAAGAACACTTGAAAGCACTATAAAATAGACAATGTTTATTGAGTGGGAATAATCATTTCAAACAAAAGTAATAAAATAAACAGAACATAAAAAGTGATAGGCATTGATTTTGGTAAGAAAACCGAAATCAATGCTATCACTTTTTTAAATTTTATGGTGAGATATGCCAAAACTTTTAAAGTATTGACCATAAACCTCATAAGTTTAATACTTGTCGAATTCAGAAACATTCAACGCGATATATTTTGCGGGGCTATCACTTCTATTCTCAGGAATAGATGATGGTGTGCGCTGGATGGCTGAAACATGCGTATTACCTTTTAGTTTAAATGAAGCCACCTGCGTCTTGAGTGTCTCCGCTTGTCCTTGCAATTCCTCACTGGCAGCAGCTGTTTCTTCCGCAGTAGCACTCGTGGTCTGAACAACATCGGATATCTGTGTTAAGCCCTGACTAATCTGCTCAACTCCAATGGCCTGTTCTTGTGAAGCCATCGATATGTCATTAACAGAATTGGTAATAGTGGAGATGGAATTTACAATCATAGTCAAAGCATCTGCAGTCGATTTGGCAATCGTTGTGCCTTCATCAACCTTTACAATTGATTCTTCAATCATAACGGTCGTCTCTTTTGCAGCATTAGCAGATTTAGCTGCAAGGTTTCTCACTTCATCAGCGACAACGGCAAATCCTTTACCATGTTGTCCGGCTCTTGCAGCCTCAACGGCAGCATTCAATGCTAAGATGTTCGTTTGAAACGCAATGTCGTCAATGACTTTGATTATTTTTGAAATATTGCTTGAAGACTCATTGATGTCATTCATTGCCTGAAGCATGTTTTGCATATGACCATTACCTTCTATGGCATAGTGATGTGCTTCGGCTGTTACGCCTTTAGCCTCTTCTGCATTCTTTGCATTCGCATGTGTTTGTGTTGTGATTTCGTCAATTGAAGCAGATAATTCTTCTATGGAACTCGCCTGTTCTGTAGCGCCTTGTGACAATGACATGCTGGAATCAGACAACTGTGTTGATCCTGAAGCCACTTGTATTGAAGCGGTATTGATATTGGCCAGAACATCATTTATGTTTGTGGTCATTTTCTCAAAAGATTTAGAGAGAATGCCAATTTCATCTTTTGAATGGGATGTAATATTAACATCCAGATCTCCATCAGCAATTTTATCGGCCGCAATCACCAAAGAGGCCAATGGTTTGGTGATTGATTTGATGATGAATGCTGACAATGCAATCGAAATAAGTACTGCGACTACAATAAAGATGAGAGTGTTTCTTAACATCGTACTTATTTCAGAATCAATCATACCTTCGATGGATCCATTCAGCTCTTGGACAAGTGGTTCAATCTTAGAAACTGTTTCGCGGTATTCTCCTGTCAGGCCTTCATCCTGACTGCGACCGATAATCTCATCTATTTCCGTGATGGAGTCAAATGCTTCTACGTATTGATTCAATGAAGCAAGCATTCTACTTTTTATATTGCTATTGGCGCTAGATCCAGAAATATATGATTCGAGTTCAGTCGTCTTCTGATGAATTTTCTCAATATAAGAGACGTCAGCCGTTAAGAAATAATCCTTTTCATCCTTTCTGATACGTAAAAGGAGTGTTTGAATGTGTTCGTCATCAAACTGTAAGGCTTCATCATCCAAAGCGTGTACAGCAGCTCTTAGTTCACCAATTAAGCCGTAATCACGATAGCCTCGTTGAGTATAGGCTGAAGCGACTTGACTAAACAGTGTCGAATACTCATTTAGATTAGCGATAATCATATCTATATCTTCAGTCATTTCTGCACTTTTCTTAAGTGTTTCAAAATCTTTCATTGCTTCCAAATGAAGCAAAAATAAATCCTGAGTATCGCCAAACTTTGTTAAATACTTGCTTTCACCAGTTTCGTAATAATTTTCATCTGAAATATCCCTCATAAGGAAATCTTTTTCATGTTTCCTGAGTTCAAGTACCAGTGTTTCACTTTCCGCATTCTCATTCATCAGTGCTGCCTTGTTGTCTACGATGTCATTTATTGAGTAATAGGCATAAACGCCCAATACAACCAAAATAATCAGTGTAATGGCAGTGTTAATAATCAATTTGGTGCTAATCTTTAGATTTTTCATACAACAACAACCCTTTCTTAAATCATCTCAACTCTGTCCGTGTTAATAATTATTTCTCTTTGCTTTGAATATTCATAGATGATACCCTGATTAATTTCACATAAACTTATTGGCAACAGTATTTGTTTTTTATTGACTGATAAAGTCGTTTTGTGGTAGTGAGTGACACACTTTAAAAGTATTTACCGGAAATCTAATCTAAAAAAAGGGGGGGAGCATTCAGTTGTCATTAACATTTGTTGTGCCAAAACACTGTTAGACAACAAAAAAGCAAAGTACACCTTATAAGTGTACTATGGCAATGTTCGGAGGGCTTCTTTTGAGGTGAAATAGTCATGATGTATAGAGAAAATTGAGGGGGGTTATGAGAGCGATTAAGAAGTATTTTAAATCAAAGGCTCAATTCATCAATGTTGATATCAATGGTAGTCTTAACATCATGCGTAAGTATGACAATTATAAGAATCTTCCCAGGCCGGATGCATGCACGAGCAGAAGACGTAGTCTTCGACCAGTGCGAATTGAAGTGATGAGGCTGGTCACGACAAATTCGCTGCTCGCCTATGCAACCAAGATAAGGAATTCCGAGAAAATCCTACAAGGTTATTAGTAATCTAAGTTGCCATGGTGCTTAAAGTAGAATGGTAGCGTCAAAAGACACATTTCTTGGTTAAAGTTGAATGAATAGATGCTATAATATATTACATGACGATATAAGAGGTGAATTAATGATAAAGGGTATAATATTTGATTTGGATGGGGTTCTTATAGATTCTGAACAGATCCACTTTCAAGCATATAGTGAAATGCTAAAATTTTATGATATAGATTTATCTAGAGAGCAATTTGATACTCTTATTAGATCTAAAGGAAAGAAGGTAGGCTTAAAAAGTCTATTAGGACAGCATGAATTTTTAATTGAGATGGGGATATTAAAGGATAAGATATTTATAGATATTTTAAATGATCTACCTGAAATATTTTATGAGGATGCTTTGGAACTGTTGAAGCTTCTTATGGATAGGAATTTAAAATTAGCTGTTGCGACTGCATCTGGTAAGGGGAAGGAATTGATAGATATTTATGGTAAGAAAGATATTTTTGATATTATCGCAACACCTGAGGATGTTTTAAATAACAAACCTTCTCCTGATATTTATGAATACTGTCTTAATCAGTTGGGTTTAGAATGTGATGAAGTGATTGTTATAGAAGATTCGCAGGTTGGTATTCAATCTGCATCAAATGCCAATCTTAAAGTTTTAGGTATTCGTTGTGGTGATATACCTGGTATAACTGTGATTGATGATTTAAGAGAAGTATTAGACTACATTTAGTAAGAGGAGGCATGTTACATGCATGACGGGAAACTTTTAAATGATGCTATTAATTTAATAGGCAAAGGGGAAAACCTCAAGGTATTGGTGATTGGTGAAGTCATTTTAGATATATACTCCTATGGCAGTATTGATAGGATATCATCAGGAGTATCAATACCCACTGTAGACATTAAAGAGCAAAGATGTTGCTTGGGAGGTGCTGGAAACATCGCTGCTAATATCAGTAGCTTCGTAAAGCAAGTTTCAGTGCTTTCACCAGTAGGTGATGAGAGAGTTTACGAGTTATTCTCAAAATACAATATAGATGATTCACTTCTTATTGAAGTTAAGGACTGGAATCTTAAGAAGGAACGTATCTATGTTTCGGATCAGCAGTTAATGAGATTAGATCACAATCCATCATTGAATCTAGATTTATCTTTTGATTATGATATTTCAGAATATGATGTAGTTGTAATTGCTGATTATCATCTCGGATATCTTACATCAGAGATGATTTCAAGAATTATTGAGAGTTGTAATCAAAAAAATGTTCCTGTAGTCTCAACGACTAGGAGCACTCATTGGCAGGCCTATAGAAACATTGATCATGTAGTTTTGAATTTAGATGAATTAGAAAGTTTTTGTAAGACTTTAGAAGCTTGTGATTTATCACCAGAAAAGCAATTAGATCTTATGGTGTTAGAATTGAATTGCAAAAGCATTTTATTGACTTGTGGTAAAGACGGCCTGATTTATTATGATGGCACCAAATATCATTACTCTAGCATAGAGGCTGTTTATCCTGTGAACGTATCTGGAGCAGGTGATTCCGTTTTAGCTTTGTTTACATCTGTTATAAGGGAAAAACTTGACTTTGAACTACTAGGCATTGTCTTAAATCTAGCCGGTAGACTAGCGGTGCTTCATGAGGAAACAAAGGTTGTTTCTAGAAATGAATTGATACACGAATGTTATCGATATTTTGTTAAAATGAACATCAGTAACAAGATAGTCAGTCGTAACAATATACAAGATTTAATTGAAGCTTGGAGAGTACAAGGTGAGAGCATAGTATTTACAAATGGTTGCTTTGATATACTTCATTCTGGTCACATACAATTGATACAAGGTGCAAAAGCTAAAGGGAAGAGGCTCATACTAGGTGTTAATTCAGATGATTCTATTAAGCGTTTGAAAGGTGAAGATAGACCGATTAACAATCAGAATGATCGTATGCTAATTTTATCTTCATTAGAGGCAATTGATAGTGTGGTTTTATTTGAAGAAGATACAGCCATTAATCTGATTAAGCTTATAAAGCCTGATGTTTATGTAAAAGGTAATGAATATCAAAATAAAACTCTCCCTGAAGCTGAATTTGTAGACCGTATAGAGTTTCTAGATATGTATAACGGTTTGTCAACGACAAGTATAATTAATAAGATTAATAAGGAGTCAAATGGATAAATGTGAAATTTTTATGCCTGGCAGACTGTGTTTGTTAGGTGAACATAGTGATTGGGCTTCAGAATACAAGGATTTAAACTCTACAATTAGAGAGGGTGCTGCAATTGTACTAGGATTAAATAGAGGCCTGTATTTTGAAGCAATGAAATCAGATAAATATAAATATAAATGCAATCATTTGAATTTAGATATTGAATGGATACATAATGAAGCGAGTGTGGATTCAAAAGAACATTCTGGTAACTATGTACTAAAGTCATTTGATGTGATGAAGAAATACTACAATGTAGGTGGTGCATCTATTGAATGTGTCAAAGTAGACCTGCCTATAAAAAAGGGACTAGCTTCTAGTGCATCCATATGTATGGCAGTGGTACGGGTTTTTAACAATTTATATGACCTAGGGCTAGATATACATCAAGAGATGTCTTTGGCTTATGAAGCTGAAAGAAATGCTGGAAGTATGTGTGGTAAGTTAGACCAGATCTGCGGATATGGCAATCGATTGTTAGCACTGACTTTTATGAATCATGGACTACATGTTCAACCAATAGAAAATAAAACTAAATTGAGGATTTTACTGGTTGATTTAAACGGTTATAAAGATACATCAAAAATCCTATATGATTTAAATCAACCATACTTAAATTTTGATATAGAAGAGCATCATGGCATCTATCGTGCTTTAGGAGATACGAATCAAATGATTGTAGAATCTGCTAAGGTCGCGATTCACCAAGGTGATTTAAAGAAACTAGGAGAGATCATGTATCAAGCTCAAGAAGTTTTTGACTTAAATATTGCTAAGTATTCTCTAGTGAATTTAAAAGCACCAAAGATGCATGAACTTCTAGAAGATGAAGCTTTGAGAAGTTTTATCTATGGTGCAAAAGGTGTTGGTTCTCATGGTGATGGCTCAATGCAATTGCTGTTAAAAGAAACAACTGATGAAAATGAAATCGTTTCGTTTATTCATGATAAATATGGTTACGAATCGTTTGTGATTTCTATTGAATAGGGAAGGTATTAAAGTGGATATAAGTATTATCAAGAGTGTAGTGGATGAAATCCAAAAGGATTTCTCCAAAAGAACGTTTAGTAAGAACGTTCCAATATTTTCGTTTGAAGGCTTGCCTGGTGCAGGTAAAACTACTCAAATTAAAAAAGCATCTAGTGACTTGGAAGCTGTATTCGGTAAATCGTATTATATTGATTTACCAACAAAATCTTCTGTTGGTCTTCTACTGAGAGCGTTATATTCCAATAAACCAATATGGAAGCAGGTTCATAAGGAGCATCCGTGGATGAATCCAGTTCTTTTATCTATGGATTTAAGATTAGCAGTTGAAGAAGCGGAAAGTGTTGGTTCGAAATATATTCTTATGTCTAGAGGCATACTATCTACCTACTATTATAATTTCAGTACTTTCCATGATCGTTATGGTGATTTTGAGAAAGCATGGGATGAACTTTGTAAGCATTTGAAAGGATTCGTTTTACCGGATGTAATTATATTCTTTGATCTATCACCGGAAGAAGCTCATGAAAGAGTTGTGAAACGAAATAGAGAACCACTTCGTGAAATGGATATGGTTGATAAGATGAAATCAGATTTGGTCTTGTTTGAGAAGTTCATAGACAGACTAGACAAGAATATTCCAATTCATTATATAAACGGTTCAATGTCTAAAAATCAAGTAACAGAAAATATAAGAAAGATACTATCTAACTATATGGAGGGTATTCATGAATCAATGGAATAAGGAAAACCAGATTTTTGTTGATAAATTAGGCATATCCGAAGAGGCCGTAGAGATTTTGTCAGGAGATGCTACATCTGGCAGTCTGAATAAAGAGATGCTTCTTATAAGAGATTTGATGATGGATTTGCCTGATGTCGAAAAGCTGAAAGACTGTTTTATAACGAACTTATGGACTTTATTAGGTGAATTAAGTATACCTAATAATTTAGGTGAGATTGTTTATCGTCGATGGCCATTGTTGATTTTTCCTTTTGCTGTAGATGAGGAAGAAAAGATCATTATGTATATATCTGAAAATGGTTTTAAAGTAGATGTTAGAGAACAACTGATTTTTAGTGAATTACTTCATGCTGGATTGTATGGTGGTCAACCATGGTATCCTTCTTTAAGATATGGTTTAAGTAACCATAAGGATATTTGGAATAGTCATGCTATTCTCTTATGGATTGAAAAAACAGAAAGTGCGACTTGCAGTCTTGCTGCGTTTGCTAGAAAAATGCAGTTGCAATTAAGATCAGAACTTAAATCATATGAGTATAAAAATAATGACTTTAAATATCCTGCAATTCTAAAAGCATTCCACACACCTCATTTAGGGAATGTAGAATTACACACCTTAATTTTGAAGGGGGAAATGGATGATTAGAAATTGCAATTATGGGAGTAAAGACTATCCCCTTAGTGTTAATGAATATCATCAACTACCGGATTACATGATGCAGCTGTTGAATGATTTATGCAGTAATTTTGATGCTGTCGTTCGAGGTGGATTGGCATATGTTGTCCATACAAATGATTTTTCATACGCATTAAAGGATATTGACCTTGCACTTAAAAAGGATAATAAAGAGGCGCTTATAGACTACTTGAACCAAGAAGGTTATTTTGGTTACTTAAATCAAAATAGCTTTGGAATGGAGGTTGTCACTTTATTCTGGGAAGCTGGTGAGCACTTTAACAAGGTGGATATACTTTTGACTGAAGATGATATGCCATATGTGAGAATGAACATACCGGATTACTCGATAGCTTGTAATGTTATGACTATAGAATCTTTACTGGAAGACCGTCTGAAGAAGATATCTGGTCGTTTAAATAGAGGACATTCCATAGACAAGACATACAAACATTTGCAAGTGGTGAAGACAATCTGTCAAAATCGTTTAATTGACTTTGAAAAAGAGCCATTTATTCGTTTGTTTCTTGATGCTAAAGTGGAAGTAGATCTTATATTTCCAGAAGAATCAAAAGCGTTTAATAAGATATTATTAGTCCTGGAGGATTAGATGAAAATACTCATATGTCAACTGAGAAATCATGGAGACATCATTCGGTCATTTCCGTTGATAGAATCTCTGAAAGCAACATACCCATCTTGTGAGGTAGACTTTACGTGTCTTGAAATTATGGCTGACACCTGTAGAATATGTGATGCTATAGATGATATTCTTCTCCAACCAAGACTTGAAACTTCAAGTAACACTTTTAACAACTCAAGAGTGTGTGATATCTCAAAACTTGAAAAGGTTGTGTTAGAGATCAGACGCAAGGAGTATGATGTATACATTGATTTACATGGTGTATTTCAAAGTGCTCTCATAGGTTTGCTGGCAAATATTCCTGTAAGAATAGGACGATCTCACCATACTGCAAAAGATGGTGCACATCTTATGTATACACATATTTGTAACATTGATTCTTGGGATGTAAACAAGATGGAACGTCATATAAAAATTGCAAAAACATACTTCAAGGATCTTGAATTTAAGTATTCAGAGAACATGAGATGGCAAGAAAATAACATAGTAGCGATTTTACCCGGTAGTAGTGAACTTGGCATATTAAAGCGATGGGATTCCAAGAGGTATGTAGAACTTGCTAAATTATTGAGTTTAAATTATAAAGTTATATTTATACTAGGACCAGAAGAAGTTGAATTATATGAATATCTTAATTCTAAAACGACTGGTAGCATTAGTGTTAAAAGCGTAAATAGTTTTCAAGGATACAAGGAACTATTTTCGAGATGTAGATTTGTTATTGGTAATGATTCTGCCGCTCTTCATCTGTCTATATGGCAAGAAGTGCCAACTTATATGATCTGTGGACCAACTAAAGGTGTTATTAATGGTATATGGAAATACGGTCTTGGCACTACCATTGAAAAAGAATATAAGTGCTTAGAATGTAATATTTGGAGTGGTAAGTGCGAGAATAAACATGAGTGTATGAAGACATTAGATGTTCATACGGTTTATAAAGAAGTTTTAGATTCTTTGGAGGCAAACAATGGATAATGTTAAATCAAACTTCAAAGTATTTGAAAACTCTCCGAATCTTCATTATTTTGATCACTCTGCAACAACATTTATGCCTAGACGTGTGATGGATGCATGGATTCAGTATCATGAAACGATTGGGGTTTCATCTAATAGAACAGGAGGCTTCTTAGGAGAAAAAGCTAATATAAGTTTAAAAGATGGTAGAAAGCAAATCTTAGATTTCTTTTCAGCTTCTGAAGCTTATGATTTAGTGTTCACAAAGAATGCAACAGAAGCGCTAAATGTTATTTCTAATGGTTTAAGAAATACCATTGAATCTGGAGATGTGGTTATCGTCACTGAATTGGAACACCATAGTGCTTTACTGCCTTGGATGAAACTTGTGAAAGAAGTAGGCGCTATATTGGTAAAGATTCCTCTTACAGAATCAGGTGATTTAGATTATAGAGTCTTAGATGATATGACCCACTTACCTGTGAAAGTTATAGCTTCAACGTATATATCCAATGTGACTGGTGTGACTGTAGATGTAGAATTACTTAAGAAGTATTCGGATAGATTTGATGCTAAGTTGATTCTTGATATTTCACAAGCCGTGGCTAGTAAGAAATTAGATTTATCAAAACTGAATGCTGATGCATATGCCTTATCTGCACATAAAATGTATGGACCTAAAAATATTGGTGGCTTATTTATTAAAAAAGGCATGACACAACAAATGGAACCTTTGATATTAGGAGGTGGCATGGTATGGAATGCTTATGGAAGCACACCTACATGGGCTGATGGTGTTCAAAGATTTGAAGCAGGGACTTTTGATATTGGTTTAATTTTGGCGTGGAGTGAAGCGTGTCGTTTTATTGAAGATATCACTTTTGATCGTATTAGAATGCATAATAAGTGTTTCTATGAAATGATTAGAAGTAAAATTGAAGCACTAAACAATTTTGAGATGATACCATCTGGCGAGTCATCGTGTGAAACGATTTTAGCTATCAAACACAAGTATATGCATTCACATGATTTAGAACAGGCATTTAGCGAACAAAGTATCATATTAAGAAGTGGTCATATGTGTTCTCAACCGACTGTGAATGCTTTAGGAGTGTCTAGTTTGGTTAGATTGTCTTGGGGACTTTGTAACGATCAATACAATCTTGAGTATCTTTTAAAGACTTTAGAGGCGTTGGACAAAGAGGAGAATAAGTAATGAGAAAAGTATTGCTTGGAAATCGCATCTTAGATCCTGATGTGTTATTGAAATCAGATGGTATTGCATGTGGTGATATAGTTATATTATCTCTTGTTAAAATAGAAGATAGAGTCATTTTTAACTTTAAAGGTGAGTGTTGTTCAGTTTGTGAGAAAACATGTCATTATTTGATTAAACATTATTCCAATGGTTTGATATTAGATGTGAAATCTAAAATAGATACAAATTATTTTGTCAATGAACTATGTAGTGTCTTAAATATTCTCGAGAGTAGAAAAGGTTGTGTTGTAACGTCAGTTAATTTACTTCTTAATGGATTACGGACAATGGAGAATAAAGTCGATCATGTCATGCCTGTTGTGCCTTTAGCTTGTGACGCTTGTATTGAACCTATAAAGATTCAGTGGCATACAAAGCAACCTGAAAAATCAAAAGTATCTTTAAGAAAAGTTATTAAGCAAATAAATTCATTTGATGATAAAAATTATGGACCCTTACAACGCCTTTCTAAATGTGTATTAAGTACAGATGAGAAGAATCAACTAAACTCATTGATGAAAGAAGTGAGTAAGAAAGAGGTCAAAGATTCTAAAAAGCTACGTTTACCAGTTCTGTTCTACAATCATTTGCATGCTGATAAATTTGAGAATGAACTGTTGCATTTAGCAAGAAAGCAAATTGTGAGTAAACACATTGCTCTCACTGAGATAAAGCTTGTGAATGTTTACATAAAGGATAATGATTGGTCAGTTGCTCCTGTTAAAGGTGGTAGAACATCAGAATTTTATCCAAAAGGTTATGAAAGAACACATTTAGATTTTGATTATGTGGCGAGTAATCTAGATGATGGCTTTAAATTGATCTCTTATCTGATTAATGATAGAGGATTTAAATTTGTGTCTGGAGGATCTGTACCTTTTTCAATGAAAGTCATTCAAAATATTG
>JABXKX010000506.1 GCA_013619035.1 Peptostreptococcaceae bacterium | reverse complement strand
GAGTAGAGTTATCCCATATGGTTGGGATAGTCCAAAGGCCTAAGCTTAGACAGCCTGAGATATGCCTTGAACTTATATATCAAGTGCTAGTCGCACCAAATCAGAATATTTAAAAGAGCCAACAATAATTGCTGACTCCAAGATTTCTTTCAATTTGTAGGGATATTTATAACATAATTATTGGCTTATTACAATCCAAGACTACTACATCAATATTTCCTGGTTTATTCGCTTAACGTATAGTCCTAACTCATTGATATTCTCATATCCACCTGGATATGAGAATTCTTTATTCTTATCCCAAAGAACAACATGAACTCCATAATATTCTTCAAAACAAAGGATGATCAAATAATCATCTTCTTGCAAGCTTACTGTTATTGTTTATCATCATACTCACAGTAATCGCTGATATTTATCCAGAAGATAATAGTATCTATCTAATACCGAAATACAATATTTCAATGCCAGGAAACATCTACTAAAAACTTATAATAACTCCCAACCACTTCATTCTATTCGGAATTTGTACTAGTATTACTCTACATCGCCTTGTATACTCATACTAAGATAGTACACAATGTCATATTGATCCCACTCAAATATTGGGACAATTGCCACATCTTTTAGCATAACGCTTTCAGCTTTACGCAATGTCCTCATTCTTTTCATCAAGTTAGATTCAGTTTCAGCCGACTCAAGCAACTTAGTATATTTTTGACAGTAGTAATTTCCCCAATTGCCACCAAATTCACCAAAAACATTTAGAAAATCAGTTGGATCAGGATTATTAGGATAATCAGTACTCCAGCCTATTATCAACATATCATAGGTTCCACTATCACCAATCTCTAATAGCTCTGGAACAGGAACTGGACGTACATCTATAGTTAAACCAACTAAAACATCTTGTATTTGCTTTTTAATTACTTTTGAAAAAGCTGCATGAGCTGGAGTATCTGGACAATAATATGTCAATATTAACGTATCTACACCTAGTTTCTCCTTAGCATTCTCCCATTCCTCAATCGCCTTCTCAGTATTGTAACTATAACCTACATTTGAATCATAATCCCTGAAATCTATACCTTCTACTGAATAAAAACCTTCAGGTACAAAATAGTTCACTGGCAATAAATCAAAATCAAAGTCTGAAAGACTACTTATAAGTGCTTCTCTATCGACGACATAAGCAATCGCTTTTCTTAAGTTTATATTACTTAAATACTTTTCCTGATCTATCGGCCCACTCTCCGAAAATGAAGTTGATAGAATAGCTGATATTACAAATATCAATATCATTAAAACAGATAACTTCCTCATTATACTCACTCCATTCTTATCAAATACTCTTTTGTCACTTCTATTCCAAGCACTCACCTAGCACCTAGTAATAGTGTTTCATTCCTACTAACCATTGCTGGATATTCCTCTGAATATGGATAATCGCTGTCATGTATCCATACTGACTCCTCCATAACACATAAAGTCTACCATGTAGAGGTTTATTTACTGGAAATACCATAATCGCCAAGTAATTCTATTATTACAATCACCATAGTCGAGGAAGTGATTTACTAGATCTCGAGAACGCTATAAGAGAACTAGCATGAAACAATAACTTTTCCATTAATCGCCACCTTTTTGATGACGAAACTACACAAAGACTTCTTAAATCATGATATAAATCAAAACTAATAAAAATTAAAAGCTGCCACAAAAACGTGACAGCTGTCATCCGTGCTATCACGGTAACTTTGATTCTGACTTTGCGTAGTACTAATTAATGGTTTCACTTCTCTAATATCTTTAACTCATTTATACCCCAAACCATCCATTTTCAAACTATAATTTATACCCTCAACTCATAATGTAAAACAGAATCCTATACCAACCTGGAATAATCTACTCATCATGCAAAGATAGTATTCCGCAAATCAAATATATTAGTAAAGCTTTTCTCGTCCCCGATAAATCAGAATTTGTCATAGCCTCATAAGAAGTATACATAATTTTCATATTTTCCTTCATACTAACGAGATCAAGTTACATTTATACCTGTAAATACATACTATGTTGCATCTATATTTTCCAATTCGATCCCTAAAAGTTATACTTTATTAGCACATATGAAATAAAATCAGCAAAAGCAAAAGTATTTAGTGTTCACAATGATGTTTAATACAATGAACATTCATTCTTTGTAACATATGATTTGAATAATGACTCTTGATTTTCTAGTGGTAACGACTGCTCAACATGAAAAAAACGCTTCCATTCACATTGTTTATGTTAATAAACAATAATAAATAAAAGCGTTAGATTTACTTTAATTCAACTAGTTAATTGCGATATATAGATAGTACTAAAATCGTCACAAACTAGTATTTATAACTTATTCAACCTCTGAATAGTTGTGATAAACATTCTGAACATCGTCATCTTCTTCAAGAAGATCAATTAACTTGTTCATTGCTTTAACATCTCCTGATGCTGTTAACTCAGTCATTGTTTGAGGTAAGTATCTTAGTTCTGCCATAGAGAAATCATGTCCAGCTTCTGCTAGAGCATCTCTTACAGCACCAAAATCTTCGATTGCTGTGATGATTTCAAAGTGTGTATCTTCTACTACGAAATCTTCTCCACCCGCTTCAATAACAAGCATTTCTAGTTCTTCTTCATCCACAGTGATATCTTCATCTCTGTCGATTACTAAAACACCTTTATGATCAAACATAAACGATACACAACCTGTTGTTCCAAGGTTACCATTACCTTTTACAAAGTAAGATCTAACATTTGGAGCTGTTCTATTGAGGTTATCAGATAAACATTCAACAAGTACAGCAATACCACCTGGACCATAACCTTCATAAGTTATCTCTGTAAAAACTGCACCATCTGAATCTCCAGTACCCTTTTTAATGGCTCTTTCAATATTCTCTTTTGGCATATTTGCAGCTTTTGCCTTATCAATTGCAGCTTTTAATGATGCATTATAATCAGGTTCTCCGCCACCTTCTCTTGCAGCAACCATGATATAACGGCCGATCTTAGTAAAGATCTTCCCTCTTTTAGCATCCATCTTACCTTTTTGTTTTACAATAGTACCAATTCTACCCATATATTCTTCTCCTAAAATTAAAATTTCTTACTTTCCTATAATAACACAATTCCAATACTTCATCAATATTCTATTATAAGGTAAAAACAAATCTCTTCTTATTATATAAGGAAGCTATTAGAGTTTTATAGCTTTGGTTGCTATCCCTGTATTTATAAACTGATTTAAAGTGCTTCCTGATTCATCTTCATAAAAACCTGAGATAAGAAAACCAGCATCTAACTGTCCCTTTATTTGATCTTCTAATGAATGTCCAAAACATATTGGTTCACCAGGATCTACAACCAATCTCTTTAACTCTTCTTCAGGTAAACTGGTTAAATCAGAATAAGGAATTGAATGTCTTACTACCAACTCACCTTTTTCTAAAGCTTCTAAATCAAAGATATACTCTATTGGATTACCAAATCCAGCAAGTAAACAGCCACCATGTTTTAAAACTCTAAAGGCTTCTTGCCATACAGGTAAAACTGAAGCAACAAAACAATTTGACCATGGGTGTACAATCATATCAAAGGTTTCATTGTCAAAACGGCTTAAATCACTCATATCACCTTGAACTGTAGTAATCTTTAAACCATCACGCACTGCCACCATTTTATCTTGATCCAATTGTTTTGGTGAATAATCCAGTACGGTTACATCTGCACCGGAAGCTGCAAGTATCGGACCTTGCTGTCCACCACCTGAAGCCAAACATAATATTTTCAAACCGTTCATCTGTTTTGGAAACCACTTTCTAGGAATTGGTTTTTTAGGTGTTAAAACGATTGACCAATCACCTTTTCTAGCTGACTCAACAGCCTCACTTGAAACAGCCTGTGTCCATATATCATTAGTTTCTACTAATTTATCCCATGCTTCTTTATTAATTAATTTATATTCCATCTTCTACTCCTATCTGTTTATATGCTCCCTTTATTATACATTATTAACACTATAATCATATGCCGATTACACTTGAATTCATTATCGTCAGCAACAATTTCTAAAGAGTTATTGAATGTAGGTCTAAACTATTATATAATCATATTTGATTGTATAGAAAAGGATGAGATTATGAGTATATTAACGGTAAAGAATTTGAGTCACGGATTTGGTGACAGAGCAATATTTAACAATGTTTCATTTAGATTATTAAAAGGTGAACACATCGGTTTAATTGGAGCAAACGGTGAAGGTAAATCTACCTTTATGAACATTATTACAGACAGTTTAGAACCAGATGACGGTACAGTTCTTTGGTCAAAACATGTAAGAGTTGGTTATTTAGATCAACATACAACATTAGATGCTTCAATGAGTATTAGAGACGTTTTAAGAACGGCCTTTAAATACTTATTTGATTTAGAAGAAGAAACACAACGACTATACGATAAAATGGGTGAAGCAACACCTGATGAATTGGATGAAATGATGGAAGAAGTTGGGACGATACAAGATATTCTTACCAATAATGACTTCTATATCATCGATTCAAAAGTTGAAGAAATCGCAAAAGGATTGGGATTAACAGATGTTGGTCTAGAAAAATCAGTTCATGATTTAAGTGGTGGTCAAAGAACCAAAGTGTTGATGGCTAAATTACTACTAGAAAAACCAGATATTCTGTTACTGGATGAGCCAACAAACTTCTTGGATGAGGTTCATATCATCTGGTTAAAAAGATATCTACAAAATTATGAAAATGCCTTTATTTTAATATCACATGATATACCATTTTTAGACGAAGTCATCAACTTGGTTTATCATATGGAGAATCAAGAACTGAATCGTTATGTGGGTAACTACGAAGACTTCATGTCAGTTTATGGAATGAAAAAACAGCAATTAGAATCTGCTTATAAAAAACAACAACAAGAAATCAACAAGTTAGAAGACTTTGTGGCTAGAAATAAAGCACGTGTTGCCACTAGAAATATGGCGATGTCTCGTCAAAAGAAATTAGATAAGATGGACCGAATTGAACTTTCTAAAGAAAAACCAAAACCAGAGTTTCATTTCCAATATGGTAAAACACCTGGTAAGTTAATCTTCGAAGCCAAAGATTTGGTAATTGGTTATACGGAATCCTTATCAAAACCACTAAACCTTATTATGGAACGTGGTCAGAAAGTTGCCTTAGTTGGCGCTAACGGTGTTGGTAAAACAACTTTATTAAAAAGTCTTATGGGTGAGCTTAAACCTCTTTCAGGCGAAGTTGATAAAGGTATGAAATTAGATATGGGTTACTTTGAACAAGAAATAAAAGAAGCCAACTACAATAGCTGTATTGACGAAATATGGCAAACCTTCCCTTCTTATACGCAATTTGAAGTAAGAGCAGCTCTTGCTAAATGTGGTTTAACAACCAAACACATCGAATCAAAAATTGTGGTATTAAGTGGTGGTGAACAAGCAAAGGTAAGACTTTGTAAGTTAATCAATCAAGACTCAAATGTTTTGGTTCTAGATGAGCCGACTAACCATTTGGATGTTGATGCTAAAGAAGAATTAAAAAGAGCTTTAAAAGAATATCGTGGTAGTATCCTGTTAATCAGTCACGAACCTGAATTCTATCAAGATATCGTTACAGATGTATGGAATCTTGAAGAATGGACTACTAAAATATTTTAATTAAAACGATCTCAAATAAATAATCAACAGATCCATTCTTAAAAATGGGTCTGTTTTTTTATTATATTTACATATGATCTTCCTCATTTTGAGATGTCATCTCTTTATAGGTTGTTTTTACAGCAATCAAGGCATGTCAGACAACCTTCAAAATCACTCACTCTATATATTTTTAACCTTTAGAATACTTTTTATTATATTCAATTTGACTTTTATGTCGGCAACCGATATACTTATGTCACAAAGCGATATATCGGCAACCGACACAAGGAGGTCTTATGCCAGAATCAAATACAAGAAATGCACTAACAGAAGCTGTTTATTACATTCTTTTAGCTTTAAATACACCACTACATGGTTATGGTATCATGCAATTGGTGACCGAACTAAGTCATAATAGAGTTGTTTTAGGATCGGGTACTCTATACGGTGCCATTAATACACTTCTAAAGAAAGAATGGATACAACTGTATTCTGAAGTAAAAACCAAAGGGAAAAAGGAATATCTTATTACACCCTTAGGTACTCAAGTTGTACAAAGTGAAATAGAACGATTAAAAGAACTGTATTTATGCGGAGTCAATATAACAGGAGGTGATTTTAATGCTTCATAAAGTAATTAAATTGTATGCAGATTATGAAAAAGAAGAAAAATGGTTAAATGAAATGGTTTCAAAAGGTTATGCTTTACGTAAATATAATTTTATCACTTATCACTTTGAACGTTGTAATCCAGGGGACTATACTTATAGAATACAATTTTTAGATCAAGTACCAAGTCATCTTGAAAGTAAAGAATACATTGAGTTTGTAAAGGAATTAGGTGTTGAATATGTAGATTCATACTTCCGTTGGGTTTATTTCAGAAAAAAAACAGAACTTGGACCTTTTGAAATTCATAGTGATAGAGAGTCTCGTATAAAACATTATAAAAGTATTATGAGCTTACAAGGTGTTATTGCATTAATGAATGTATCACTTTCTTTTAGCAATGTTAGTTTTGGTTTTATAAACCTGTCATTAGCATTATTACTCGGTTTTTATTGTTACAAGAACTACAGAAAAATTAAACAACTTAAAAGTCAAAGTATTTTGCATGAATAAAGCCCTCAGTTGAGGGCTTTTATTTGTCATTAAATATCTTTTGTCATGTCATTCATCTCTACATCAGTTGGAAATCTTCCTTCTTTGATTTTTGAAAACATGACTTCGTTATCAAACTTCACTTCAAAAACACCATTAGAAGAAGGAATAATCTTAAGTTCTGTGATCTGATTTTTCTTATTTTCTAAAAAAATACTTGCAAGGCGAACTGCCTTAGGTGTGTAACCTCACGATGTACAATATTCAATACTGACTACTCTCATTCTTTCACCTCTATATCTATAAAATCGAATTTTTGAACATCAAACAAACCTTTATCAGTCAATTTAATATCTGGAATCACCGGTAAAGCCAAGAAACTTAAAGTCATAAACGGATCTATCTTCTCATTAACACCAAGTGATTCACGTGCTATTTTTAATAATTCTTTTAGACGACTTGCTACAAACTCCATCGGTTGATCAGACATCAGACCAGCAATTCTAAGTTGAAGAGCCTCTACTTGTCCGTTCTGAACCACTGCTATGCCACCTTCTAATGCTTCAACTGCATTAATCGCTTTTAACATATCTTCATCATTATCACCTATAACAATTAAGTTATGGGAATCATGACCAATCGTAGAAGCAATTGCACCATTTTTTATTTTAAAATTTTCTACTAAACCCAAACCGATATTACCGGTCGCATTATGTCTTTCAATAACCGCTAACTTTACAATATCAATATGTTTATGTTTTTCAAAATAACCCTCTTTGCTGATATGTACTTTTCTAATGTTTCTTTCTGTTACCAAACTAAATGGCAACACACTGATAACATTAACGATATCAGACTCTAAGTGGATTCTTAAATCTTCTAAAAAAACGGGTTTGATATTCACTGTTCCAACAACATCATCCGTTTCTGTTTCTTTAACATCAAATAGTGCTTTACCATTTTCTGCAACCTTAATACCTTTTTTATAAACTTCTTTGACATTAAATGCTTTTAAATCATCAATCACAATTAGATCCGCATCATACCCTGGCGCAATGGCACCAATATCTCTTAAATAATAACACTCTGCGGTATTAATGGTAGCCATTTGTATCGCTGTGATAGGATCGACTCCTAACTCAATGGCTTTTCTAATACTGTAATCAATATGACCTTCCCTTAAAATATCTTCAGGATTTTTATCATCTGTACATAATGTACAACGTCTTGAATTGCTCAGTGTCACACCATGAATTAGAGTTTTAAGATTTCTAGCTGCAGACCCTTCTCTTATGGCAATATACATACCTCGGTCTAAACGCGCTTTCATATCAGCCAAAGTGTCACATTCATGATCGGTTTTAATACCATTGATAATATAAGCATTTAAATCATTCCCTTGAATGATTGGTCCATGACCATCTATGATTTTATCTTGAGCCAACATCATCTTATCGATGATATCTTCTCTGCCCTCTATCACACCTGGAAAATCCATCATTTCTCCAAGACCTAAAACATTCTCTAGACCCATTAACTCTTCTAAGTCTTCTGCTAATAATTTAGCACCTGAAGTTTCAAATGACGTTGCAGGCACACAAGATGGCAACATAAAAAATACATTCAAAGGTGACTCTTTAACAGAGTCCATCATAAATTCAATGCCTCTAATACCACAGACATTTGCAATCTCATGAGGATCGGCTATAATCGTTGTTGTACCTCTCGGAACAACTACTCTAGACATTTGTGCTGGTGTTACCATAGCCGATTCTAGATGTTCATGGCTATCGATTAATCCGGGAGCAACGTATCTGCCATTCATATCAATTTCTTCACGACCTTTATAATGTCCTATACCGATTATTTTTCCAGAATCGATACCAATATCACCTTCTATGATTTCATGACTGAAAACATTAATGATTCTGCAATTCTTAAGAACCAATTCTAAGGTATCTCTACCCGCAGCCAAATCAATTCGTCGTTTGATTCTGTCCCTTTTCGTCATTTCTACTCCTTTCAATCAAATCATATACAACTTTCCATATCAACTCTTCAAATATTTCTTCTGAATAAACTTTATGATTAATAGTGAGCCTAAGCATCTTTATTTCATTATAAAAAATATTCCTCATCGTCGTCTTCAGTTGATCATTAAATTCCAGTGAATGACCTAAAAACAAACTTTCAAAAGCATCACATCTCATGACTCGTTTTGTTGGTAACATCAAAGCATACCTAAACGATGTAATATTACCCTTATTATATGTCATACCGATAAAATAAGAAAACTTCATATGATAATCATTCTTCTCAAAGATAACGATATCCGACTTAAATATGTCAAAATCTATATTTTCAAAACATAACTTATAAAATAACTCATTGTAACGATTCATAGATTTATGTTCATTAAATGTATAAGCTCTAAATTCAATTACTCTTTCTTTGATATAACTCTTAAGTATTACCTTTGCATCAATGGCTACTAAATACGGAAAAAGAATTGGATCATTTTTATGATTCATCAAATGACAGCCCAAGGTCTGATACCGTTTAACAGACATATCTCTTGCTTTTTCCAGTATGATACGGAATGTAGGACTTAATGTTTTTGAGTTAAAAATATCATTAAAGTCAGTAAATGCATTTATAACAACCTGGTCATTTACTTGAATCCCTTTTAATTCACTCAAATGAGAAATAAGCATTTTCGGCCGTAGCAAGCCACTTGACTCTACACTGTCATAATACTTATCCGTATCAACGAACAACCAATTTTCAATGGGTAAGCTCATTAAACATTCTTCAAAATCTTCTGGTCTAAATCTCATTATCATATCATCACCTATAGAAAAAATACCCATTTTCACAAAAAGTATGCATAAAAACAGGGAAACTTTCGTTTCCCGTAAATTTAGTCATTAAATGGTTTTGGCATAGGTGGCATCACACGTTTATGCTCAGTAACAGTATTCATTCTTACAATTATTTTCTTATCCTCATCAGACACTGGTTTACCTTCAATATAATCATCAATGGCATTGTAAGTAACTCCCATTTCAGATTCATCTGTTTGACCTTCCCAAAGTCCAGCAGATGGTTGTCTGTCAATTACCGATTGAGGGACACCTAAGTATTTAGCCCACTCGAACACTTCTCTTTTAGTCAAATGTGCCAATGGTAAAATATCCACACCACCATCACCATATTTAGTGAAATAACCTGTCAGAAGTTCTGCAGCATTATCCGTTCCAGCAACTAAATAACCCATATCATTACCGACTGTATATAGTGTACTCATACGCAGTCTTGCTCTTAAGTTAGCATCTGTTAAACGACGTTTTTCTCCTCGATCACCCAGTGCTTTTGTAACTGCATCAAATATATTCTTATGTGCATCTGATAATTCAACTTCTATGTAATCAATACCACATGCCTCAGCAACAGCTTCAGCATCTGTTTTGTCTTTATCATTACTTTTACATGGCAATATAACACCAATAGAATTCTCAGGAAATGCTCGTTTGATTAAACAGGCCACCACTGATGAATCTATACCACCTGATAAACCTACCAATATACCATTTGTATGAGATAATTCTACTTGTTCTTTTAACCAATTCACTACATGTTCTACTCTTTTTTCTATCATAACTGTCTCCTATCTTATCCAGACCCCATCTGAAATCGGTAACATCTCTTCGTCACCATCCACTATAACAACTTGAGCATTGGTCATATCAATAACTTTACTCTTAAATGATTCTAAATTATCTATCCCGATATAAAGAACCGTTTCAACACCATCGGTGTATAGAGTATCCTCTACCAAATACTCTGGATTTAAACTTAAATAATTTTGAAATTTACCATGAAGTGTATAATTCATCGACACATGCACCTTCTGATAAACCAACATTTCAATCACTTTTGCTTCTGACAACGCAGATTTAGCGCTTTGACTATACGCTCTAACCAAACCACCAGTACCCAGTTTAACTCCACCAAAGTAACGCGTGACAACAATCACAACATCCGTAATACCTTCATTTTTTAATATATTAAGAATTGGTACACCCGCCGTACCAGACGGTTCACCATCATCACTGTATTTTTGTACTTGAAATTGATCACCTAACACATAAACAGGCACATTATGACTGGCATCCCAATGTTTCTTTCGGATGACTTCAATAAATGCTTGAGCTTCTTCAACGGTTTTTATAGGTTTGATATAACCAATAAATTTCGATTTCTTAATCACGTCAAGACTATCTGCTTCTTGATAAACGGTTTTAAAATTTTTCATATCTCTCCTAGAATAAGTCTTTTAGTTCTGGATTTAAGAACTCTTGTATTTCAAAGTCATATCCTTCAGGCCCTTTGAAAAAGAATGACCTTAATCCAATATCCTCAAAATACTTTATTTCCGATAAATCGGTTACCTTTTGAGATTTAAACCGATCGTAGTAGTGCGTCACATCATCTACTGTTAAGCTGACCAAAACGCCGCCCTTTTTTTGACCATCAATAGAACCTTCACTGGCTTTAACGGCACCAATATATGAATTACCAACTGATCTAAACACTTTAGCCCAACCAGGATCATACACGGGTTCTAATTCTAAAACAGACTCTAAGAACTCACAACCTGCTTGGTAATCATTAAAATATAAAAATGTAATCTGAGATGAAATATTCATAAGTCCCTCCTCCATCATATTCTACACCAAAAAAAACATAAAAAAAAGGCTTGACTGTATACCTTTGTTGTCAAAACCTTTTCCTATTTTATTGCATATTTTGCATAATATCTAATATCGTTGAATCTGTGAGTTGCATACCCTTTTGACTGAGTATACCTAGATTTCTAACACTCTGCTCAA
Organism: Peptostreptococcaceae bacterium; assembly: GCA_013619035.1. Next base: position 1,316 of record JABXKX010000506.1, on the reverse strand, counting down.
CAGTCTTACCAATAATGCCATCATGCGCTGGAGATTTAGTATCACTTAATGCCCATATGGCTGCATGTACACCTGTTGATGCGGCGGTTGCAAGTTTTAATGCACAGCTGTTTTTAGCCCCATCACAAATCATACCACTAAGATTGGCAATCATATTTTGAATTGTGCCACCGATTTGAGATCTGTCACCATCCATTAACCAAGTCATAGCTGCACCAGCACCAGTAGCCGCGGAAATTCCACAACTGCAAAGTGCAGACAGTCGTCCAATTTCTGATTTGATATAACAATTTATTAAATGACTGATGCCTAAAGCTTTTACCATCAGTTCATCTGATGTATTGAACTGATCTCTATAAGCAAGAAGCGGTAATATTGCTGTTAAACCATTATTCCCACTACCATTAGAACTCATCACCGGTAATGAAATACCAGACATTCTAGCATCAGATGCAGCAGCAGTATAATACATGGCTTTATTTGCTAAATCATTGCCTAAAAGCCCTTTATCTATAGCACCTTTAGTCGAATAACCAACACCTAATCCTAGTTTATTTTCAAGACCCGCTTTAGAAATCATTTCATTCATTACTAAACCTTCTAGTAAAAATTCAAGTTCTTCGAATTTCGAGTTTTCCACTTCATCAATTAACTCATCAATAGAAAACTGTCTGATATCGAAGGCCTCTGAATTTCTTATTAAAGGCTGATTAAATAGTATTTTACCGTTATGACTGGCATAGGCAAAATGATTATGAAGGCCTGATAAGATAAGAACTGTTTCTTTATCTTTCGAGTTCATAACAACTCTTACAAATACTTTTTCCTCAGTATCGGCTATGCCAACTTTTAATTTTCCATCTGCTATAAGTGATTTAGCCAATATAATATCATCTTCATTAATCGTTTCATATATTTTTAACCCATAATCAGGATCTCCTGATACAGCACCAATTGCACTTGCTACAGCAATACCTACTTCATCAGATTTTGGTATACCAACCGATAGACCATTCTTAAAGATATTAGGACTTACTTCGACTGTTAAATGAGTAAGTGACTGGTGCTCCCCAAGCACTCTGGCTTTAGCAACCGCTAAAGTTACCGCTACTGGTTCTGTACATCCCATTGCAGGTTTTACTTCTCTTTTAAGTAATTCTAATAATTCTGGTTTCATAATTATTCCCCCCACTCTTATATAGAGCAAGAGTGATGCCAACAATTATCATTGAATTTCCACGTTCTAATCTCATTGTGAGACTGTGACAATTAAAAAACAATCTCAAGATGAGATTGTTCTCATTTTGAGATTATAA
>JABXKX010000073.1 GCA_013619035.1 Peptostreptococcaceae bacterium | reverse complement strand
GAGTCTCGTGGGCTCGGAGATGTGTATAAGAGACAGCATAAATCTCATAGAGCGTTATCGGTATGATCAGAGTTCAAACCAAGACATCATTGTTGAACTTTATATCCCGATAGAAAAACTATAGCCAAGACAAATGTCTTGGCTATAATAGAATAGATGATATTTTATTATTTTTTGACTGACATAGTGCTTGATCTGCTTTTCTTATCACATCAATCTCATCATCTTCATGATGCCATTTCAAGTATCCAAAACTGATACTTGAAGATATTTTCAATTGTTTTACTATATCATGATAACCTTCTCTTAATTCAAAAATAAGATCTTCTAAATGCTCCCTTTTGCCTTTAAATACCATTGCAAACTCATCTCCACCCCACCGACTAATGGCATGTGGTGATTCAACCATACGGATTAGTACTTTTGAAAAATCTTTTAGCACTTTATCTCCTACAGTATGACCAAATGTCTCGTTAATATTTTTAAAATTGTCCAAATCAAATATTAGTATATATATATCGTCATTTTTCATTTGTTCTTCTTGGTTAATTTGCCCTAATATTTTATCAAAACCTCTACGATTATAAAGGGTTGTTAACATATCACTTTCAGCGAGTACTTCTAATTGATCATGCATTTCTTGTAACAATGTACGGTCCGCTTCCATTTTCTTTTTCTGTTCCTCATAAACATTTGAAAGACCTCTAATAAGATAATAAGACGCCAACATTGCTAATGGTATTTGAATAACTTGATCTAAAAATAACATTCTATCTGAGTAAACTCTTACAAAAGTAGGTATATGATAAGCCACAGTTCTCAACACAAAATAACTACCAATATTCAGAGCTATTAGTGTATACCTTTCTATGCCTTTAAACAAATAGACTGTACTGATCATAAATAAAAACATATACGCCAAACTATTCGTTCCAGATAGATTACCAGCATCAACATAACCGACTGGTACAATCACAGTAATCACAAAAAAGAAGTATAAAAACTTATACGTATCAGACTTCTTATTTTTCTTTTCTTTTATATAACCTATTAATGAAATTACAAATAATACAATCCACTTCACATTAATAATTATAGGTAAACTGACAAGCCGATTGCCCACTATACTTATTAGTGAAATAATCAAAGTCATAAGCAAAATCATTTTGTATAATTTTCTTTCAAACATAAAAATCTCCAATCATTACCATTCATTATAACAAGAGCACATCTCGGGAACAATAACTTAACCGAAATTGAACAGAAGTAATGAATTTTTCTATGGCTATCTTCTATTTACCATGATGGATCGTTGGTGATTAAGTATCATTTTATCTATCTATTCAAACAAATTGAGTTATATTAGATTTAGTCATACACAAAAATATATGCTATAATTATGACGTTTAGTAAGGAGCGTGTTTATGGAGAAACGATTATTAGGTAAAACAGGATTAGAAGTCGTTTGTGTCGGATTCGGTGGTATTCCAATACAACGTGTTGATCAAAAAAAAGTAACTGAAATTGTAGATGAAATGTCGCGTATTGGCATCAACTTTATCGATACAGCTAGAGGATATACTGTTAGTGAAGGCTTTTTAGGCAATGCATTAAAAGGCAGACGTGATCAGTTTATTTTAGCCACAAAATCGATGGCAAAAACGTATGATGAAATGACATCAGAAGTGGAAACCAGTCTTAAAAATCTACAAACCGATTACATTGATCTCTATCAATTGCATTTAGTAAAAGATATGGTTGACTACAAACAAGTTATGAGTGATAACGGTGCTTATAAAGCATTAGTAGAAGCAAAAGAAGCAGGGAAAATTGGTCATATCGGTATTACAGGACATAGTGTTGATTTAATGATGGCCATTATTGATGATATGCCATTTGAAACGATTCAATTTCCGTATAACTTAGTTGAAAGACAGGCTGAAGAACTATTTGAAAAAGCACATCAAAGAAATATTGGTGTCATCTGTATGAAACCAATTGCTGGTGGTGCTATTGAAAATGGTGGTCTTAGTATTAAATTTATTTTGCAAAACAAAAATGTTTCACTTGTGATTCCTGGTATGGAGCAGACCGATGAAGTGTATCAGAACAGTTTAATTGCAACTGGAAATTATGTTTTTACTGAAAAAGAAAAAATTGAAGCTGATAAAATAGTGGCAGAATTACATGGTAATTTCTGCAGAAGATGTGGCTATTGTGCACCTTGTGAAGTTGGCATTAACATCCCAGCTATGTTCATAGCTGAAGGGTATTATACAAGATACAATATGGTCGGTTATGCAACAACTTATTACAGCAAACAACCTGTAAAAGCAAGTGCTTGTATTGAATGTGGTAAGTGTTTACCTCGTTGTCCATATAATCTTCCTATTATTGATAAAATGAAGGAAGTGTCTAGAGTATTTGGCGAATAATTCAACTTGAAGTAAAATAGAAAGCCGATGCATTTGCATCGGCTTTAATTAATATCTTTTCACTAGGAGCACATATGCTCCTGGTAAACTGGTTCTAGTTGCTACTAAATTGTTTGCCTGATCAGTCGTATAATTTAACTTTGTCCAACTGTTTGCATTTTTATCGAATCGATACATTTCAATTTGACTTTCAAAGTAGCCTGATAAAATCAATGGATCATAAGCCATCACAATATCAAGAGCACCATTTAAAGCGCTAATTGGCGTCGTCACATCATTGTTCTTTGCATCATAACCTATCGTTACAACTTTTGAAATGACTTTATAACCTCTAGGCACTTGATTCAACATATAACCTGAATAAGCATCTTCAATCTCACTCGTTTCAATTCTACCGTAAGCATTCTGATTTAAATACAATTGTTGGAACTCTTTTGTATTTAAGTTGATTGGTGAAAACTGAACATCTAAATCTTTATAATCCACACGGACTATTGCAGTACTTTCTTGAATCATCTTACCTGGTACATTAATCACTCTTGTACTTATGTTATCAAAGTCAGGTGTTGATAAATCAATATAAATATAAGATAAATCAGTTTTATCACTTAAGGTTGTAACCAAATCAGTACCGACCACTTCAGAAACAAAATCTTTCCCCTCTGGCACACCGATGTCACCATCAAGATCAGGATCACCTAATTCCACAACCTCTTTTAATTGTGAATAACTTAAAAACTCAAGATTTGACCAGTCAGAAGAACCAAATTCATTGACTGCTTTCAGTCCAATAATCAATCGTTCAGTACTCTTTATGGTTTCTACACCATTTATACTCGGTAGTCTAAACGGTTCTAAATCCGTGCTTCCAAGATACTGCATATCTAAATAATCATTACTTCTTATATATGATGTTGTTTTAGTACCTAAATAGTAATAAATTTCATAATATTTATGTCCTGATGCTGTATAATCAGAAATTCTAATGTAACGATTATCGATTAGTTCCAGTGTCAATCCTACTGGATCACTTGGCACTGGTACACTATATAAGACACTAACATCATCATCTGAAAGACCACCGTCAGAGTTTAATATGGTTAAAGTATACGGATCTTCAAAAGCAATCAACGGTGTGGTTACAATCATCTCTGTTGGTGAGATCACTTCTACTTCTGTTGCCAAATATCCATCTGCGATATTATATCTTACATCGTCTTTATATAGTCCTTTTTCACCAGTCAGGTCTTCAGCATCTTTGGTTCTTGTACCACCAAAAATAACCTTTGCACCCTCATAGAAATTATCACCTTTAATTCTTATTTTTTGACCACCTTCAACAGATAACCAATTCACATCTGTACCATCTTCGAATTCAACATCGTCAATAACGGTTGGATAAGAAACAATGGTAATTGTTTTATCATTATCCGAAGCACCATAATCTATATTCTGTACTTGAATCGTTTTCTTTCCAGGAATCAATGTCCCTTGTGGTGTTACAAACGTTAGTTTAGATCCACGATCTGAAATGCTTGTACTGGCAATTGGTACACCACCTTTAGATCCAATGGTTACAGTCGCCCCAGTTCTAAAGTCTGCACCCAGTAATGTGATAATATGACCACCATACTGTGAGGTTTCTTCTGGGTTAATACTCTCAATGCTTGGTGCTGATAATGGTTGTTGATAAACAAAGAACATTGGTTTTTTATCATCACCATATATATCAGCAGGGTTTGACGAGTTGGCAACACCATAATCTGTATTGGTTACAATAATTGCTTTTTCTAAACCCACTTCATTGGATTGACCCGCCGGAACATCTAATATCAAAATATCAAAAGTTTGATCTACGCCATTTATAGTTTTAACAACAACTGATTTTTCAGAAATGTTTGCTTCTACATCCCCGATATAAGCTTTGATGTTTTCTCTAAAATCGAGACCTAAAACTTCTATTTGAGTACCCCCTAAAACTGTCCGTTTGGTATAATAACTTGTACCATCTGGCGATAATTCTCTTGGACCAATTTGATAAATTTTAGGCTCACTTGCTGGGAATGTATATAAGAACTTAGAGGTTGCTTCACCAAAGTCTGGATTTGTCAGTAAAACATCAACACTTCCAATTGTGTAATAACTTGGTGTTGTAACAATTAAATGATTGTCACTATTGTATTTAATCTTAGGAGCATAGCCTCTATCTACTAAGAATCTCTTATCATCAATTTCAATTTTTATATACTCAAATACTAATCCTTCATAAGTTGTGCCATCGTGCAATTCTGCTTTTGTATTAATTGGATGATAATAATCACCCGTAGGATTATTACTTGCGTCTAATTGACGTAACATTTCCATTGGTATATATATTTGTGAATCATCGTAATTATTAAATGTTCTTCGATAGATTTTACCATCTTCAGTCACTGAAACTGTGATAGTATCACTGCTTCCCAAGTACTCAACTCTTAAAGAACCATCTAACTCAACGGTTGCACGTTCAGCATTAATCAAACCAGAATTCGGTTCTCCTCTGACGATATCTCTATTGGTAATATCAGAAAAACGTATTGAACTGTCTAAATCATCTAGTTCTACAATCGCAGTATCGATATTATCTTGGTATCCTTTATAAATACCTTTAAAGAATCCTGAACCATAGAAGTCTCTTAATTCCTGACCTTGTTTTTTACCATGTGATGGACTAATACTACTTATCGTAGGATTTGAAGATGTATATTTATACTTTACGGTATTTGAAACACCTGAATCATTATTTACGACATATACATCAACATCACCCGGTAAATGTTTTGGTGAGATGACTTTTAAGTATCCAGAAGCAAATTCTACAATTTCAGCTTTTTCTTCACCAAAGTATACCGATGGTAAAATAGGTGAAACTAAATACTCACTATAATATGGATGTGCTGGATTAAAAGCTTGTTTTGTAATCGCTCCAACAGGTACATTTGGATCTAATAAATCATTCCATAGACCATCTTTGAACAAGTCAAACAACTCATCTCCTATATCATAATTAGGACCTCCGATAATATTATTATAAGGTTCAAAGAATCTGAATTCGTAACCAACCAACTCCACGATTGTACCACCATTAGTTGTGCCACTGCTTGGCAACATGGTGTTAATTTGTGGTGATGATTTAGGAATAATATACTTAAATCCTTTTGGTCTCGAATCTGTACCACCATCGTTATTTAAAACAACTATTGGTACTTCTAAGAAAGAAACACCATAATCTTCAGCTAAATTCTTTGATAGTTTTGGCATGGTGATATTAACATAACTACCATCTAAAGCAACATTGGTCTCGGTTGGCGGCACTAAAACACCATCCACATATACCGACATCGTATCTTCAAATCCCTTACCATGAATTTTAACAACATACCCACCATCAACAGAACCTTCTGCCGGTGTGATGAGTGTTATCTTAGGACTCGAACTGGCTTGTTCAATGTAATAGAAGCCGTCTTCGTCTGTTTTTTCATCGTACTTGGTATCAGGATTGATGACCTTTAAGGTTTTATAACCCTTTCCAGAACTCAATTGTGGTACTGTAAATGCAATTTGAGTTCTATTGAGTACTTTGGCACTGTGACCAACAATTTTTCCGTCACTGTCTTTTTTATAAGGAGACTCAATTGTAAATGTAATACCATTGCTCAATTGGAAACCTGTATCTGTTATTGCAATAAAGTCTAGTTTTTCACTGACATTTTTCCGCATAACTAAATCACCTGTTTCAACAAGCAATTCATATGAATTCTCTTTTCCATTTGTAAATTTGATTGTATTGTCAAAGTCTACATACATTCTATAGTATTCTTCTGGAGACGTATTGGCTACAAACACTACTGATTCTGCATAGTCTGGCACTCGAGGTACTTCTACATCACCAGATTCTTTTCCAATAAAAACTGAATTGTTGTTCATATAAATAGTCAGTGTTTTATCAGGAGTACCATCATAATCCGTATCTACGGTAATATCAGCTGTCGCTTCTTTGTCACCTGCATTTATGGTATCACTATAATTAGTTGAAAGATCACCAACTTTTGTACCCGTTTGGTCGTAAATATTTACCGTCCCGGTTTCATATTTAAAGGTATAAGTCACACCTAAATTATCTGTAATCACAGGATTGTCATCACCATCATTACTTAAAGAATAATAAATATCACCAGCATCTTTTATATAGATGTTTTCTGTAAATGGTGTCATTTGAATTCTAAGTTTAGAATCATCTTTAATCATAAATGGCAATACATCTGGTACTGTATAAGTATTAAACGTAATATTATTTTCAATATCTAAATTATAATCATTTACATCTTCACCGTCTAATTCAACGCGTGATCCAATGATTCTCAGTGCATCTAAACCATTTAGAGTTTCAGCAGTAGGATCTTCTTTTAAGAAGTTCTCACCATTGATGATGACATAAGTTTCAGCGGTACCTTTAGCTGGCAAGAAATTAGTGATTATAGGATCTTTATTAAAACTGGTTACATAATAAAAATCTTGTGTTGCCAAACCACCTGATGGGTTTTGAACAATAATCTGTGATTTTCCAGCAGGTCCTGGAGGTGCTGTAAAGGTTAAGATAATCTTATCACCTGATTGAGAAATATCTCTTCCAAATCCAACAATTTCTTTTCCATCCAAGAATATTTTAGCCCCTTCTTGAAAGTTGTTACCTGTGATGACGATTTCTTCGTTACCTTCTACTGTAACAACATTAGGCTCCACAGACTCAATAATTGGTATATCATTTGTATCAACAAATTTAATACCTTCAACAGTCATCATCTTTTTACCAGGATCACTTGAATTCCTTGTAGGGTTAACAACCAACACATTTTTAAAGTCAGCCACGTCAATTTGAACATTTCTTGGAATTCTCGCTATGATTCTAGTACCAACATCATTGTTTGTTGTACCAGCAACGATATTACCATTTGCATCAACAACCTTTAAATCAAGTTGATAAGGTGTAGAGTCAGCATTTTTTAAATAGTTATTGCCTGATATAATCGTATCGCTCATATCATATATAATCCCCGTAACGGTACTTAAAGCGTTGGTTTCAGTTGCATTTGGATTAATATATATATCATAGTTTCCTAATGATTGATCATTTAAAGTTTTAATTAATATGGATGGTTGATTCACATAAGTGTTTCCTAAATCATCTGTATATCTGTTGACTAAGAAGTTACTACCATCGATTACAAGCATCATATCTTCACCTGTAAAATATGTACCTGGCGTTCCTGTAACATGCATTGTATCTGGCACAATAGAATCTACAACAGGCGTAATAGAACTCGGAATAAATTTAAACCCATCTTTTTCTACAACATTTTGTCTGAAAATGTAGGTGAAACTATTATCAACAGCTGCAATCGTAATAACCATTTCGATATTTACATCTTTATAAGGATCCGTTTCTGCATCATCTGCAGCAGGTGCTCTTACAAATAAACTGTCAATTGTCGCTTGGTTATAACGAATTGCTGGAGTACTATCTTCAAGATAGGTTACTTTACCACCGATTTTCATAACCATATCTTTACTCACGGTAACATCAGTACCATTATAAGTCGGATAGTCATTAGGTCCATTGGCATCATTGTCATACGTTATGTGAAGACCGTCAGCATCTTGTATGATTGTTTTGATATCTGAATCAACTACTAAATCTGGAATATTCAAAGAGACTAAGTTACGACCATCAATTTGAACATCTGATCCTTCTTGAGGACCTTGTGTTGGATAAATTTCTTCAATCGTCGGCAAATAAGATGCATCAACTACAGAGAATTTATCATCTAAAACCTGCTCAGCAATGACTGAATCATTTTGTGTATCTGTCAGAATCAAAGTATATTCCAACTCTTCAAAATCAGCTCTATCTGGCACTCTAAAAGTTAATTTATCTTGTGAAAGATCATAATCAATCGATAAAGAAACAAATTCAGCTTTATTATTTTCTGTTAACTCTTGACCTAAATCTGTCACAAAGTAAACTTGATAATCTCTATTGGGATTCATATTATCAGATGTGATATAGAATTCATCCCCTTTGGCACCCGTATTAGGGAATAAATTAGGTGAATTAACGCCTAAATGTTCTACCAAACTAAAAGCATTATAATACACATAGATAATCTCTTTACTATAGGTTTCAGCATCAATAGTCTCAATTGTTTTTGATTCTATACTCAGTGATTGCTCACCAAGTACCCCACCAGGTACTGCAGGATCAACAATTGTTATTGTGGTATCTGATCCACCAGAATTATCTGCTAAAAATTGTCTTTCGAGATTACCATAACTTGCCTTAATATTAGTACCATCGATACGCGTCAAGTTGGCACCGGTTAAGGTGATATCATCACCATCGTCTACATTGTATTTCTTTTCATCAGCATCACTGAAGTTCGGAAATGTATCGAGTTCAAGGTCAAATTGTGTTCCTTCAATTGCCAGTCTAGAACCAAAGTTTATGGTTTCTGATTGATTGAAGAAATATTTTTTGAATCCAGGTGTATCAGTTTGTAAATCACCCATTTGATCCGTAAAACCACTGATACTATTTTCAAACAATATACTTGCTTGATCTAAATTAGCACCCCAAATTTCTATATATGATCCTGATATTTCATACCCATTGTGTACCTTACGAAATATAATTTCTTTGACTTCCACATCGCCAATCACAACATCAGCAACTGCATAATTAAAAACGCTAGATGTCATGAAAATCGTTATGGCTAAAAATAAAGACAGTATTCTTTTTTTCATGTCATCCTCCTATTGATTGATATACTCAACTATGATTTGTCCATCAACTTTAAAGGTCATATATGGAGCTGAGATCTTTGTTGTAGTTGTATTACCTGTATTTAAATTTATATATAAAGTTTCAGATGAATTGAATAATTTAGAAATTGGATCATAACCTTTTTGAATCAGTGTGAATAGTGTTTTTAAAGCATCGTACTTTATCATATCCGACTGATACAATATATTGATCATATCTGTTTGTTGTTGTTTGATATCAGGTTTATAACTATCTACCATGTTGGAAATCGTATATTTAATACCTTTATTATGTTTAAAGACGATTAACTCAGAGGCATTGTTATTCGGTACTGTCAATCCAAAAGCTTGTGATGAATTGGTTGCATTAAACGGATTAGATGTATAATGATTATCAACCCAGCCATATTTTGAAGCTATTTTATGAATCAAAACCATCGCTTGTTCTCGTGTCGCATTGGATTTTGGCGCGACTTTATTATCACCAACTCCAGATAAAATACCATTTGCTGATGCAAACGCAACCGCATCATAAGCCCATGATGAAATGGTATCTTCATCAGAGTACACTAAGGATCCTTTATTACTGGTATTGATATCAAGAATCTTCAATTCTTTTACAAGCATGACAGCAATCTCTTGACGTGTTACCAAATTATTGGGTGAAAATAATTTTCTATCTTCTGAATCAACTCCCGTACCAGATACAATACCGATATTATAGGCTTTCGCGACCATTTTATTGTCTGAATCTGCAAACGGATTCCATTCAATAAGTTCATCAACCGTTTTGCCTTTTGATTTGGCATAAAGTCTAACGGTCAATTCAGCAAATTCTTCCCTTGTTATTGGCTGTTGCATCTTATTGGTATCAAGCATCTCTTCACTTGCTAACCCTTCTAATAACATCGCTTTGACAAACTCCTCTGCCCAACTCGATGGTGTTGCATAAACATTAATAAGCATCCCAAATAAGATGACTCCAATTAAGGTCATCGATAAGATGCGTTTCTTAGCTTTAAACATATTCTATTCATCCTTTCTGATATACTCAGAGTATTCCTATATCTATTATATCGGATCATTAATACATTTTCATTATAGTAAGATTACTATTATATTACTTGGGTATAATTATTGTGAAATACATTTTAGATAACTATAGATGATTAATACTTATCATCTTAAATGTCTTTTTTTATATTACATTCTTTTAATATTCATGAGTTTAGAATATAATATAACTAGTCAGAGCTCTATGGGGAAAGTTTCAGCTTTTCTAACAGTAGACTTCAAACGGCAAAAAATCTATCATGTTTTTTTGCTGTTATTTTTTTACCCTACATTGGGTTGAATTTGTTTTTATATTGTTTAGGTATTGTGAGAAGTACCGATTGAAAGACCCATCATCAAGGAGGAATTATGAAGTTTTATCAGAAACTAAAATTTAAATTAAGAGTCATTATTATTTTAAGCATTGTTTTGCCGTTATCCGCAATAAGTATTTTCAATTTTATATCCACTTTCAACAGGATTGAAGACAATGTTTATACGGTGAATGAAAATCTTGCAGAAAGTATCAAAAAAGAAATCTCCGTTAACTTAAGCGGACTTGAAGAAGTGATATCAATGTCATCAAAAACCAATGTAGTTGCTAGTTTAAACGGCAACCAAATGGACGCTATTCTAAAAGGTATTGTTAATGACTTTTCACTGATCAGTCAAATCTATGTGATGGACGAAACTGGTATGCAGATTTATAAAACCTCTGGTGAATTAGGCGATCGTTCAACAAGAGCTTACTTTCTTGAAGGCATGAAAGGCAATGGCAATTATTCAGATGTTCTTATCTCCGGTTCTACAGGTCTACCAATTATTGTTTTAGCAGAACCGATCTATAAAAATAATCAAGTCATTGGTGTCATCGGTGTTAGCATTGATTTACAAATATTAAGTGAAATCATTAAAACATCAGCACCTGAAGGCGGTTATGCATTTATCGTTGATCATTTAGGAAAAACCATCGCTCATCCTAATCCAGAATTTGTTACTGATATGAAAGATGCCACTGATTTAGAGCCCGTCTCAAAAGTAATTACTGGGAAAACAGGTGTTACTAGGTATGTTTGGGACAAGGATGAAAAATTAGCAGCTTATACGTACTTAGAAAATGTCGGTTGGGGTATTGTTGTTCAACTACCAACTGAAATAGCGTTTGCTTCTATTAGAGAAGAAAGTATTGTTTTGGGTATTACAATTTTAATCGCAGTGATTCTTGGATTTATCATTGCTACTTTGATTTCATCTTATATTAGAAAACCGATTGATGGTTTAAGAGCAAGTTTAGAGCAATCTGCACAAGGAGATTTTACTAAACACATTGAAGAAAAGTTATTAAATCGTACCGATGAATTAGGAGTTCTTGCTAGAAGTTATACAGAAACCATCAATGCTATAAAATCTATCATTGGTGATATTCAAACAACAGCTCATGAAACCATTAATTCATCTAATAACATTAAAGAACTTTCCAATCAAATGGGTATCGTATCAGATGAAATCGCTTTAACGGTCAGTGAAATTGCAGATGGTGCAACATCTCAAGCATCAGCAACTTCTGAAAGTCTTCATATTACAAACGGCTTATCAGAGGAATTAAATGCTATGAACACTAAAGTCAATCAAGTGGTTCAGTTAACCGAACACTTAAATAGCAGCAGTCATCATGTTAATACTGCTTTTGGCGAAGTTATTGATGTCTTTGATATGACATCTAAAGCTACTGGCAACACCTCTAAGAAAATGGATATGCTTTTAGAAAAATCAAGTAATATTATAACGGTTGTAGATGCCATTAGAGCCATTGCAGATCAAACCAACCTCTTGGCTTTAAATGCTTCAATTGAAGCAGCTCGAGCCGGAGAACATGGTAGAGGATTTGCTGTAGTTGCGGATGAAATCAGAAAATTGGCTGAAGAATCAACTGCTTCAACCAATGTTATTCAATCGACTATTGATGAAATCAGTCATTTAATCAATGAAACCCATGAACAAATGAACGAAAACAATCTTACCATTAAAAATGCTGACTCAACTATCAATGATGCCAAACACAAGATTGATGATATGTCAGTCACTGGCGAAAGTATGTTAGAAGAAATCCATGAATTGGCGAATGGTATTACAAAAGTAGATCACTCTAAAACGAGCGTTCTAGAAACCATAGAATCCATTTCTTCTATTGCGGAAGAATCAGCAGCAGCAACTGAGGAAATCTCGGCTTCAACAGAAGAACAATCCGCTTCTATTCAGGAAGTTGTTTCTTCAATCAGTTCTCTAAATGAAATGATTCAGGAACTGAATCATTCGATAGAAACTTTTAAATTATAACAAAAGGCGTGATTTCAATGAAATCACGCCTTATCTATTTATCCTAATGCCACATCTAAAATCATCATCACTGCAAATCCAACCATACAACCAATTGTCGCAATATCTGTTTTAGAACCACCTTCTTCTCTTTGTGCCTCTGGAATCAATTCTTCAATAACAACATAAATCATTGCGCCTGCTGCAAATGCTAATGCATACGGTAGTATAGGTCTCATTTTGATCACTGCTAATGCACCGAGTACACCAGCGATTGGTTCTACAATACCAGATGCTTGACCATATAAAAATGCTTTTTTTCTTGAGAAACCTTCTCTTCTTAAAGGTATAGAAACTGCAGCACCTTCTGGGAAGTTTTGGAGTCCAATACCAATTGCTAAAGCA
>JABXKX010000612.1 GCA_013619035.1 Peptostreptococcaceae bacterium | reverse complement strand
TAACAAAAACAGTGTTACATTACGGTTTGAACAAACACTCTATTTAATGACGTTTATTTTAGGGGGGGGTAAAAAGTCCATTAACTACAGTCTCATAAATTAATTTTTGTAATATATTTTATTGTGACTCCACCATTCCTATTCTATGACATATTAGAGAACTATAAATACTAAAGCAATGGATGATGTGATTTTGTAGTCGGCTCCTCAATATAAACCACATGGCCACCACCAACCATGACATTCGCCAGCATGTTTTTTACTTCAGAATTTTGTATGGCATTAGAATCCATGTATACTTGTATTAATCTTTTTCGTTGGTCCAGTGAAAGTTCTAATAATTGAAGTGCAGTGGCTCCTGTGATGAGAAAAAATTGTGTTCCATAGAGTGTGCTTAGCTGAATATCTCCCCCTCTAGGGTCCAAAAATCCTCCAATTGAACTATTCGTTGATGCATCTGCTCCTCTAAGATTGTCAGGAGAACTGTTCAGGCAAAGTACTAAATCATTGGCTCTTTGTATTGCAATAGCATCATTCGACTTGTTTTTTATTATTTCATCAATAGCATTATGTGCTTCAGCATAGAGTTTCTTTGCTATGTCATTTAGTGGAACGGTATTATGTATACCGCTGGTTGCACCATACGGAAAAATAGCTTTAACAAGTGCAGTCATATCATTAATGAATAAACTTTGTGTCCCCGCATGGTATAGATATGCTACCGTTGCTTGCCAAACTCCCAAGCGAATTGCCTCAAAAGATATAATATGACACCTAGCCTCCCCATTTGCTACTGGCATTGCTGCTGCAAGCCCAAACTTCCAAGACCGACTATCATCTACCATTAATCGATTACTACCAACTGCTGAACTATCGAAAACCAAAGCTCTTTGGAGGACAGTGTGACTACGATCAAAAATAGGTTGTGTCAGTTTTTCATAGTTCTTTCTCCATTTTGCTTGCAGCGCCTTTTCTCCCATTTCATCAGCTTCTTTTTCAAGAGTGATATCATCATTGACATTCATTATGCCTTTTACTTGAATGGTAGGTTTAACACGAGCCTGCTTTTGCTGCGCCACATGCCAAGCCTCATGTGGCAAATGCTTTTCCTGCCCTGCTCCTAAGTGTATGTCAGTTCCTTGCGCATAAGCATGTGCTTGCAATTGAGCAGGCTTATTAGAGTTTCTATGCACCTTTACATCATCCATAGAGTAACCAGAGAGATTCTCAATTCCTGCTTTTAAATTATCAGGTAAACCTGTGTTGTTTTCTTTCTTTTGGATAGGCTGCTGTTGTTGACCAGAATGGTTATCAGCCATTGCAAATGATTGAGCTGCTTGTTTCACCTGTGGCTTGTTATTTGCCATATCTTGCATAGTTTTCAACTGCATTGATCTCGGACTATTATTAGCCTTCTCTTGCAGTTTCCTTTGAGCAATTGTTTTAGGTCTGCTGTAGACAAACTGAAAAGTAGACTCAGCTTCACTTTTCTTTTGAGAAACAGCATTCGCCACCGATTGGTTTTTTTTCTCTTGTGTTTTGTCAGCATGAGTATTCATATTTTTCTCCTTTCAGATTTTGGTTAATTGCCTATAACTACTATGTTAGTGAACTAAATTAATAATATTTCCTATTACCATATTATCACAAAAGGAAATTTTAACCAATATACATAACACTATGATTTGAGAATTGAATCACACACACTTACATATTTAAGATCAAAATATATCGATTTATCAGATGTAAGATATATCCAATTTCGAGGTTGCCTTTTTGACCATTAATCTAACAAACAGTGTATTCTGTTAGATTTTTATTTTCATCTTTCTTCTTATAATGTCTTGAATTTCATCCAATTAATCTAACATGGTCTGTTTTTGTTAGATTTCTATTTCTATCATTACCCATTGCCGTTTAAAAAGCCTATGACAGTTTTTCGTGTCATAGGCTTATATTTATACTGCAATCTTCTCTAAAGCTTCTTCTCCATAAAATATCACTGCTAATTTACATATTCCATCATTTAGTTTACGAAGACAGTTTCTTGATGAATATAAAGTTTTATCTTCTACTTCAAACCATGTTAGTCCATCCTGGTATCTGTACTTAATAATATCAGATTCAATCTCTGGAAGAGAATTGATGGCTGCATCTAACCGATCTAACTTTGCTTTTGCTATGACAATCTCTTTTTCTATAATCATCTTGTCTTCTATGTTTCTAAGAGCTGTGTTTTCTGTCATTTTATTTATGTTGCTGGTCCTAATACCATCACCAGAGTAATCTATGCCTCTCATGCCATCATTAAGATCCACTTCTTTTAGTCGACTTTCTAGATCGCTGATATGTGCTGGTAAAAGATTATAGCATTTTAGAGTTAATGTGATTGCATCTTTATATTTCTTCTTTATCTTCATTGATCCCCTTTATTATCTATATTATTGTTTGATATCGTCTTATATATGGTTATTTCTCTCATATTCCTTCTGTAAGCACTTTATATATATTTAGCAATCAAACATACGTTTGATATGTGTTTTTAAACCTCATCTATTAGCTGGCTTTTTTAGAGGGCGAACGCTCTACTGCCTTATCACCATAGAATAAGTAAGCTAAATTATCTATTCCGAAATTCTGATGATGCCTACCACATCTTTCTGTAATGTATAATTCGATGGATATCTTAGTCCAGTTAAACTTCTTAATAAATCTCATATGAAGAATCTTTGATTGCATAGGCTCTAATTGATCAATGGCATCACCTATCACTCTAATCTTTTCATCACATTTAAGTATTTCTATCTGAATCTCATATTCTCTATCGATATTAGAAAGAGCTGTATTTTCAGTAATCTTATTGATGTTGCTGGTTTGAACTCTTGTTTGTTCATAACTGATACCAAAGATACCTGAATTGATTTTGATCTCTTTTAACTCTTCTTGGAGTGCTTTTTTATGAGCAAGTAACATTGGGTATGCTTTTAAAGTACATTTCATTGCATCACTGTATTCTTTTTTAATCTTCATAAACATCTCCAATCATTTCTTCTATCTTTCTTAATCCTACATCTGCTATTCTGTTACAACTTCTTATACAGTAACCAACTTCATATCCAATATCTTCCCAACTCATCAACTTTAGATATCTCATATCAATGATTTGAAAAAGTACTGGATCCAACTTTTCAAAGGATAAATCAAAGATATTAATAATCTCATCACATTTTTGTAAATCGGATTTTAAACTCTTTACACTATTTACATTCATAAGAGCATCTTTTTTACTTGGTAAAATATGCTCATCTTTGACTTCATAATAGGACTTACCATACTTCTTCTGATGATTTTCTACTTCTTCTAATCGATTTTCTGAAGCAACTTTCTTGATCTAGTCATTGGTAATCTTTTTAACTTATTTTCAATCTCCTGGTACGCTTCTCTTTGTGCCATATAATCCCCCTTGTAAAAAAAATAGAGCTTCAGAAAATAATACTTTCTGAAGCTCTAGGCTCTCTATCTATGTAATTTTTTGAATCTCTCCACACCTGCATTTAATAACTATTTCACCTGCATCAATGTCTGCAAGTCTTCTATTGCAATTATCACATCTTATGATGTCATCTGGTCTTAACTCTTTTAATGATGCTAAGATATCAGTGACTGAACATCCAGAGTCTATTAAATCTTTAATTACTTTCTTCATTTGCCCCCTAAATTATTATCTTTAATACCACTTCAGTACATGATTACCATAACAGCAACAAT
Organism: Peptostreptococcaceae bacterium; assembly: GCA_013619035.1. The sequence goes on along the minus strand of JABXKX010000612.1, from coordinate 9,335 downwards.
CAGCACATACATTTAGTGATCTATGTCTTTCTGGTCCATGTTTACAATTCCAACACTTTTTAAACTCAAATTTTATTTCATAACCCAATTTATTTTCAAGTAATTTCAAACCATCTTCAGAGTTTAAAAAGTTCTCTACTTTTCTAATACTTGGGTGTCTAGTAAGTTTAAGCATTTCTAATTCATCCGGTCTTATATGAATATGAGTTTCTCTTCCCTTTTCATCAAATGGAAAACTGACTGTATACCTTTTATCCCTGCCAATCTGTACAAATCCTACACCTACAGGACCTTTCATATTACTTCTCCAATCTTCCCATAAAATCTAGATTAATACCCTCATGAGTCTGATTCAAGAGTTCCTATAAGACATCAATGAGTTCCTCACCTTCAGCTGACGGTGCTTCACAATCTATGTCGTGAAATAACTTTATGTACCAACCCTTTTCAGTTTTCTCAAAATGCCAGAAACTGAAGTTTATAAAATCAGTGACCAGCTGCATCATTCTGATGGCATTCAGTTTTTTGACCAACTCATACTGAAATTGTTTTGTTTCAACAAATGGTTTTCTATCTTTTCTCCATGATTCAGATGCGATTTGATCACTTCAAAGTCTTTCAACAAATAATCTGCCGGTACATTGGCATCGATTATAAATAATACGTGATCTGATAACTTTAACGCATTAAATTGATCTAATGTTATATACTGCTTTTTCATCACTACCTCACTTCTCAATGATGTTTCTAACATTTTTTATAATGTAGTCTATGGTACCATCACCATTCTTTTTCATATTGATTCTCTGTGAATCCTTGAATAGATCATAGTCACCTTTGATGACAAGGCCTGTATCTGTTTTAAGTTCTTTAACTTTCATCTTCGATTCTATCCAGTGTTTATCAACTTCAAAATCTTGATGATAACCATCAGTTCTAAGGGCCAGTTCCAAATTACCTCAAAGTTCCTCTAAATCTGGAAATAGTCGTTTGCTGAGTTCTGTGAGTTTAAACTCATATAAGTACTATGATATAATATAGGTAACAGAAATGGAGGTGTTACTATGCCTGAAGAACGATATTCTTTAAAAGATGAATTATTTAATAGTCACTCTATTAAGAAGATCACCGATTGTATTGATCGTGTTTATGATCTATTTGATGCCACATCATTTTATAACGAGATTATGGATGAGATGATGGTATTGGAATTAAAAGAACGTGTGACGCTTATTAGGCAAAAACTCGAAAAATATATGCCTGATAATTATCTTGAAACGATTAAGTTGCTTCACGACTCATTAAAATCAACTGAATCAAAGGGTGATTTTGTCTTTGCTTCCTATTCAGAATATATCGAGATGAACGGATGTACTGATGATTATTTAGATATTTCTTTAGACATGTTGGGTGAATATACCAAGTGGTTTTCTGTTGAATTTTCCATTCGTAAATTCATTAATCAGTACCCCGATCAAACTTACAAAAAAATGTTAGAGTGGTCTTTAAGCGACCATGTGGATCAAAGAAGATTGTCAAGTGAAGGATTAAGACCAAAGTTACCATGGTCTTCTAAAATCAATTTTGATTATCATAAAGGTTTATTGCCGTTACATAATCTATATTACGATAAAGAGAGATACGTTGTTAGATCAGTGGCCAATCATTTGAACGATATTTCTAAATTGGATCCTGATTTAGTTGTTGAGACTTTAAGACTTTGGCAATCATCTCATAAACAAGAACCCAAAGAAATGGATTATTTGATTCATCACTCACTCAGAACATCTATAAAAAAGGGGCACATAAAAAGTTTAGCATTCATTGGATATCATGAAAATCCAGAAATTCTAATTAGCAATTTTAGTATTAGCAATAAAAGCCTTGTTATTGGGGACAGTCTAGAATTTGAATTCAGTGTTCTATCTCCTAAACCCGAAAAACTTATGATTGATTTTAAAGTATTGTATCCAATGGCTCATAACAAAACATCTGAAAAGGTATTTAAAATTAAAAAAGTGACTTTAAAGGAAAATGAACTCATCACAATAAAAAAATCTCATGCTTTCAAAGTCATGACAACCAAAAAACTATATTCTGGTGATTACAAAATTTCTTTACAGATTAATGGAAAAATATATAATGAGGACCATTTCTCATTAACCGTTTAAGATTCTAAACACAAAAGCACTTTACTAATCAAGGAGTCTACTATGAAAAAACACTTTATCCTCTTAATAAGTTTATTGATTTTGATTATGTCACTAACTGTAATTGCTGAAACCGATGAACCTTCTTCATGGGCAGAAGATTCTATCAACGAATTGAAGTCCTATCATACCTTTAAGAATACTACTTTTTCAAATTATCAAAAGAACATTACAAGAGCTGAATTCATTTACTTTGCTGTAAGAGTATATGAAATGTTTTCTGGAGAAGAAATAGAACCGGATCCGTCAATCAGTTTCACAGATACAACAGATATCTACGCTTTAAAAGGTGCTACAGTTGGTATTACATCCGGTATAGGCAATGGTCAATTTGGTCCTGATATGTTATTGACTCGTGAGCAATTTGCTGTACTGATGGTAAATACATTAAGATTAGGCAATCTTGAAATGTATACGCCAAATGACTATCAATTTGTTGATGCAAATGAATTCTCACCATGGGCAGTTGATGCCATCTATACTGCAAAAGCAAATGATATCATCAGTGGTGTGGGTCAAGATAAATTTAAACCTCATGATAATGCAACCATTGAAATGGCCATTATCATCACTAATAAAATACTTAAAAATAACAATAACAAACTATGGACGACTGACAAAACTTCTAAAATGATTGATTTGTCCCCTTTCGCTATGAACGAAGTCATTACTGATCTATCGGGTTTGGCAGTTGTTAATAATAACTCTATTTCATATCAAGCATATGGAGTGGATTTGAACAGTGATAAGATTAGTGTAAAAACAGCAATTTCAAATGATGGTGTCGGTACAGTGGATACCTTATATGATCTTGCTGAAGATCACCATGCTTTACTGGCTATTAACGGGACTTACTTTAGCGCTTATCTTGATGATAACTCCTCTAAAGATCCTTATGGTATTTTAGTAATGGATGGTGAAACATTACACACGGGAAGCGACAGAGCAGCTATTGGTTTTAAAAATGGTAAAGTGGATATTGATAGAGTTGATACTCAAATCAAAGGTACAACTATAGGACCTCTAGGATCTCGCGAATGGTATGGTTATTGGATCAACCATTCGATTTTAAATGATAGCCTAAGTTTCACAATTTACAATGATTACAAACAAGAAACCAATACCTTATACGGAAAGAATTATATTATAGAAAATAATATAATTACTGACATTGTTGAAAATGCATCTGTTGCGATTCCTAAAGATGGTTATGTTGTTAACTTAAACGGTTTATTGGGTTCAACACCAGATCAAGTCTATGAACTCTTTGAAGTCGGAAATAAGTTTGATTTTAACGTTACGTATACACCTGAAAACAACCAACAATCATTTTGGAAAGATGTAGATTATGCCACTGGGGCTGGACCTGCACTTATCTTAGATGGTCAGATAGATATTAATTTTGAGACTGAACATTTTACTGAACCAAAAATATATTTAAATGCAGCTGCTAGAAGTGCTATTGGTTATACCTCTGATAATCAACTTATCTTAGTGACAACAACTTCGACTCTTGATGAGTTAGCACAGATCATGTTATCACTTAATTGTGTGGAAGCAATGAACTTAGATGGTGGCGCTTCAAGTGGTTTATGGTACGATGGCAATCTCATAAGAACACCTGGAAGAGAAATAAGCAATATTATCTATATTCAAGTTAAAAATTAAGAAAAAAAATGCTATTATCATTTCGATAATAGCATTTTTAGATTTGAATTGTTGATTCCTGTATCTCAATACTTTCTGTTTTCATACTGAAAACAATTGTCGAAAATAATGTTTTAAGATATCTTATTTATATTGATAAGAGCGTTTGATGACATACTTCTCTTCACCATCAACTGTTATTTTCTGTTCAATCCAGTTATTGTGCTCATCATATATATACACAAATTCAAGCAGTTTTATATCATTCATTGGATTAATAATATAACGATAACTAGCCATATAATTTTCTTCGTTATACTTAATCAAAACATGGCATATTTTTTCACTTGAATCATACCAATAAACATCAGAAACATATCCCTTTTCATTATACTCATATAAAGGATGACCTTCTAAACCTTCTATTTCTACATCATTTGAAAATCGACTCACTCGATTATGATCATCAAAAGTTGTTGCTACCTTTGTTTCAGATATAATCTCATCACCATTTTTTTGTAAACTTGTTCCTTGAATAATATGATTGGTTACAATAACCTGTCCTTCAGAATCTAGATTATATACCGTTTCATTATAACCATCCATACCAGCAAAAACGGCTGTAAAAACTTTTATTTTATTGTTGTTATCAAAATCACTTAACCACGAAACAATCGGTTCACCCTCAGGCGTTTTTTCAATGATTTCTTTTGGATTGCCTTTTTCATCAAATTCACACGAATAATTAGAAGATGAATAGTAACCCATTTCAAACACTTCAAAATAAGTCTTTTCTCCCGTACTCATATCATATATTTCTTGTGAAAAGGCAGTCACACCATCTTTTATATTCATCATATAAGCACTGTATTCATTTGGGTTTATCTCTGTTTTTTGACAACCAACGAGTAAGAATACCAACACTATCATTATTATTTTCTTCATATAAACTCCATTTCCTATGAATTTCTATTTCTTAGTACTATTTAGAGATATCACCCAGTTCGTATTGAAGTATTGAAACCAACGTAGATCCTGCCGTTTCGGTTCTTAGAATTCTAGGTCCCAAACTAATCGAATGTGCACCTAGACCAACTAATAACTCAACTTCTTCTACTTCAAAACCACCTTCTGGCCCTATAACCACTGCAATACGCTTGTAATCATTTGACAATAACTGTTTTAAAGTTCTAGAAGATTCTAATTCATAGGCAACAAGGATCAAATCATATTGCTCCACTACCGATGAAAAATTCTTAATTGAGATAACATTTTCTACAACTGGCAAATGACTTCTCTTTGATTGTTTGGCTGCTTCATCAGCAATTTTTTGCCATCTTTCTACTTTTTTCTTTTCACCTTTATCATCTAATTTTACAATAACTCTTTTTGTATTTAGAGGATTAATTGTATGGATACCAAGTTCTACAGATTTCTGTATAATGGTTTCCATCTTACTGCCTTTTGCAAGACCTTGATATAAGTCTATTTGGATTGGACTTTCTCTATCGACGGTATTTCTTTTTATGACATCACACAAAATAACATCATCTAATGATTTTACTTCTACAATGTACTCATCACTTTCAGCATCACAAATTTCTAATTTTTCGCCTACAGTTACTCGAAGAGCTCTTTTAATGTGATTGACATCATTTTTATCATCAATCATAATTTGATCACTTGTTATTTTATAATCTACAAAAAATCTATGCATTTTCTTATCCTTTATATTGTGCTAAAATCGCATGCCATTCACCTTCATTTAAATGTTCTACAACTTCAAATTTCTTATCATTTATAGCGTTGATAACATCCTCCTGACGACCTTCTACAATACCCGAGAGGATATAATAACCATCAGATTTTATGAAGTTCTGAATCGTATCTGTCATCATAATGATAACATCAGCCATAATATTTGCCACAACTATATCTGCTTTTTCATCAACAACATCCGTTAAATTACCAAGTCTTACATCCATCACATCTGTCATGTTATTCTTCTCAATATTAATCTTGGAAGCAATGATTGCATCTTCAGCAATATCAACACCAATAACAGATTTAGCACCTAACATAGCAGCAGAAAGTCCTAAAATACCGGTACCACAACCTATATCATAAACCATATCTGATGATGTGATTACTTTTTCTACTAACTTAACACACATACTTGTTGTCTCATGGGTGCCAGATCCAAACGCTGAGCCAGGATCCATTTCTATGATGATATCACCTTCTTCTTCATCATAGGCTTCCCAACTTGGTTTAATTACAATATGACTACCAATTTTAAATGGTTTAAAGTACTCTTTCCATTTATCTTTCCAGTCTGCATCATCTACAATTTCATATTTAATCAAACCGGTTCCTATGTTCAGTCCATTACTTGAAATCGTTTTAAGGAGTCCTTCTATCATGTTAACCGTTTGATTTATATCTTTATCTGCTTCTACAAAGATTTTCACAACAGTGTCTTCTGAATCAAATTGTCTTGCAGTTTCTTCACTATAGTCCCAGTCGCCTTTAAATCTTTCATCAAACATAGGATCATTTGGATCTTCAATAACAACACTGTCTATACCATTTTCTTCTAATAAATATGTTAGAATATCTACCGATTCTGTTTCTGTATGGATCTCTATTTTATACCAGTTCATTTTTGCCTCTTTTCATGTATTTTTCTGCATTATATCATATTTTTGCAAAATAAAAAATCTAGCGAACTAGATTTGAATTGTGAAGAAATTGAGAGGATAACTTCTATTCTAATTAATACACTTTACTATTCACATAATCAGCTGTATCTTTTTCTAACGAATAAGCTACATTATAATCCACATAAATAGAATCAGTACTAGCATCTACAACAACCCATTGCTCATCGATTAAAACTTCATTCCATGCATGATAGACAGGAGTATAAGAGCTATAGCCTTTAACAAGTTTCGTAGGAACATCTACTGATCTTAACATTGATGCAGTAATTGCTGCAAAATCGGAGCAAATTCCTGAACCTTCTGCTAAAGTAGTTTCCGAATTTGGAATGTATCCCTTTGGAAGACTTGTAGCTTTTTGATAATCATATCTTACATTTTTTACAACATAAGTATGAATAGCTTCTAATTTTTCTCTGTCAGTCTCAGCATCTTTAGTTAATTCTTTAGCTAAGATTGCTACTTCCGATTCATCATTCCAGTTAACAGTTTGACTTGAGCTCAAGTAAACAGCATTTTCTTCAAGTGTAACATTGATAGTTTTTTCAGATAACAATCTAAATCTTCTACCATCGTTACTACCTAAAACAGTAACTGTATATTGACCACTGCCCATTTGTAATGGAAGTGTTTCGATCCCTGAAACCAGATTGTAGATATAAACTACATCATCTTTTTCAACGATTGCCTTGAAATTAGAATAAGCAGTTGTAGAAACATTAATCACAACTGTTGCATCAGCAGTGTTAACCTGTACGTTCATTGTATCAGCAAATACAGATGTTGCACTCGTAACGAGTAACATCATAATCGTAAAAATTAACATTATTCTTTTCATAGTATCTCTCCCTTGGCATCTGGCTATCTTCTTACGAAGACCCTGTAGTTTTGCGTCCCCATCTCACAATGGGTTTGCCGTTTAACATATTTGGGAAAGAAAAGTAATAAACTTCTCTTTCGATAACTGGCTATCTTATCATTTCTGACTTAGACCCTGTAGTTTTGCGTCCCCAACTTTCATTAGGTTTGCCATGTCGTGAAAAGCTTTTGATTACATGGTAACCAAAGTCTTCTCGGTAGCTGGGCTATCTTAGGTTTCCCCTTAGACCCTCTTAGCTTTGCGTCCCCAATTTTCATTAGGTTTGCCTTTTCTCGGCTAACTCTGCCGACTTGATTACCCTCTCACCTTATTATAGCATATTTCATATTTATTTAAATACATTAGAAAAACAAAGGGATTAAGGTCCCGTTAAAATCAAATGACAAAACAGCCTAAATCAAACGATTCAGGCTGCGTAGGTCAATAAACTCTATAGTTGTAAAATCTTACGATGATTTCATGACTCTTTTTGCAACAGCACCAAGAATCTTACCAGGAACGCCTTCTAATTTTCTCGAGACTTGTTTAAGCTCTTCTCTGATCTCTATATGCTGTGGACAATGCGATTCACACAAACCACAATTTACACATTTAGAGGCCATATTATTACCATCACTCATAACGCCATTTAGTTGTACTTGATACATCACTCGTGCACCCAACGAACCAAACATATACTTATCATTATATTTTTCAAAACAAAGCGGTATATTAACACCCGCTGGACATGGCATACAATAAGCACAAGCTGTACAAGGAATTTTTGTTAAAGATTTATATAAGTCTCTTACTGATTCAATTCGATTAATTTCTTCTTCAGTTAAACTGTTAACTTCAGTTTCTGACGCGACTTTTATATTTTCCTTGATGTGTTCATCCACATTCATACCAGATAAAACACAGGTTACTTCTTCATGATTTAAAATCCATTTTAATGCCCATTCTGCAGGACTGCGTTTTACAGATGATTTGTTCCATTCAAGTTCTACTTTTTTCGGAAGTCTAGAAACCAAACTGCCTCCGCGTAATGGTTCCATCACAAATACAGCAATATCCCGCTCCGTTGCATACATCAGACCTTCTCGACCCGCTTGTACGTATTCATCTAAATAATTATATTGAATCTGACACATTGTCCAATCATAATCATCTACGACATTTTTAAATGTTGATAAATTGCTATGACATGAGAATCCAACATTTTTTACTTTTCCAGACGCTATGGCCTGATCTAAAAATTCAATAATACCTAAACCTTTAAGTCTATCCCATACATCTTGTCCCATAATGCCATGTACCAAATAATAATCTATAGAGTCTACTTGTAACTTTGATAATTGTTCTTCAAGTATTCTATCCATATCTTCTCTTGTCTTTACTGACCAAGGCGGCAATTTTGTAGCTATTTTCACTTTGCTTCTTAAAGTTTTATCGGCAAATACTTTTCCAAGGAAATTCTCACTCTCCCCACCATGATAAGGATACGCTGTATCAAAATAATTAACGCCTTGGTCTATTGCATACTTAATCTGTTCAGTTGCCTTCTCTTCATCAATACGGCCCAATTTTGATGTAAGTCTCATACACCCAAACCCAAGTGCAGATATCTTATCACCATTTTTCTTTATCACTCTATATTCCATAGTCGCCTCCACTAACAAATACAAAAACCACATAACTAACACTGTGTTACTAACATTATAATTGACACTGTGTTATTTATCAAGTTCTTTTTTTTATGCTATAATATATTTATTAAAGGAGCATATGATGTCATTTGAAAGAGCAAGAAGTAACGAACAAAAAGAATTAAGATTAAAACAAATAAAAGATGCAACAATGCATCTATATAATACTGTGGTTTATCAAGATATTAGT
>JABXKX010000593.1 GCA_013619035.1 Peptostreptococcaceae bacterium | reverse complement strand
TATTTCTATCACTTACATATGATCATACAGAAGTTCCATAAAAAAAATTCCCACTTTTGTTAATACTAGTTTACTTTTTAATATTTAAGCTATACAATATAGCTGGTCAAATAAATATTGAACTTAGTGTTTAAGCTATACAATATAGCTTGTGAAATAAATATAGAACTTGGAGGTTATTTAATGCAACAAGAAACTATTACGATGATTAAAAAGGATTTAACTGCAAATCCAGCACCGCTTGGTCTATTAGCATTTGGAATGACAACAGTTTTATTAAATCTTCATAATGCTGGTCTGTTTCCACTTGGAACAATGATTTTAGCAATGGGGATTTTTTACGGTGGTATAGCACAAGTTATCGCGGGTATAATGGAATGGGTAAAAGGCAATACCTTTGGTACAGTTGCCTTCACTTCATACGGATGCTTCTGGCTTACATTAGTAGGATTAATAGCACTTCCACAACTTGGTATAGGTGTTGAGCCTACTGAAGGTGCAATGGTTGCATATTTAATTATGTGGGGTATTTTTACTACTGGTATGTATTTTGGAACTAGAAATGGGAACAAAGCATTACAAGTAGTATTCGGATCACTTGCAATTTTATTCTTCTTACTAGCACTTGGTGATGCAACTGGTAATCAAGTCATCAAAACAATCACTGGCATAGAAGGAATCTTCTGTGGCGCATCAGCTATCTATACTGGATTCGCTGAAATACTCAATGAAAAATACAACAAAACAATCCTTCCATTAGGATAGTTATAACATTAACAATTCTACCCACAGCCATATGCTTGTGGGATTTCTTTTATGGATAAGAAGCCTCTGATGAGACTTCTTTTTTATTATAATAGAATCACCCTAAAATCACTGGTTTTAGGGTGAATCTATCAAAATTCTTGTTTAAGGTTCTTCAAATAACTAATCACTCATTTAAGATAACCCCTTTTTATATTTCTTTTACATTATCAAACAATTGGCATTTTAGAATCCATAACTGAACGTTAAAACTAAAAAAAATCCACCATAATATAAATTACGGTGGGAATTTTTACTTTATATTTCTTACAACCCAGTTATTTCAACGATAGTTTAACAATCGTTTCCACATGTGGTGTATGCGGGAACATATCAACACATAATACATCGTCAACTTTGTAACCGGCTTTTTGCATTTGAACTAAATTCTCTGCTAGTGTTTTAGGATTACATGATACATAAGTAATACCTTTTACTTTATATCTTAAAATCTTGTAAAGTGTCTTTTCTAAAATCCCCATTCTTGGCGGATCAAGAACAATCACATCTGGTTTTACTTTAACTTCATCAAGCATATTGAAAACATCACCTGCTAAGAATTCTGTATTGGTAATATTATTTAACTCTGCATTTTCATTGGCAGCATCTACAGCATCTTCAATCAACTCAATACCAATTACATGTTTAGCTTTCTTAGACATGATTTGACCAATTGTACCTGTACCACTGAATAAATCAAATACAACTTTAGACTCAATATTATCCATATGTTCCATCGTTGCTTTGTAAAGCAGTTCTGCTCCAAATGTATTGGTTTGGAAGAATGAGAAGAATGATACTTTGAATCTTAGATCCAATAATTCTTCATAATAATACTCTCTACCGTATAGTGTTTTAATTGGTCCTTTTACAACGTCACCTAGTCCATCATTTAAGATGTGTAAAATACCTACGATTTCTCCATCTAACTCTAAGTCTAGAAGTACTTTAACAAAAGCATCATAATCTAGATCATACTGTGTTGATGCAGATAATCCAATCAGTATTTCGTCTGTTTTAAGACCTTTTCTAATGGTTAAATGTTTTAAGAATCCTTCATGTGATCTTTTATTGTATTTAGGAATATTATGCTCTACAGCAAAATCTAATACTGCTGTAGCGATCTTAGTAAAGTCCTTGCCACAAATATGACAATTAGGCACATTAACCACATCATGCATTCTACCTTTTTTATGCATTCCTAGTCTAAGTGGACCATCTTTTTCTTCATCTCCAAAAGAGAATTCCATTTTATTTCTGTATTCATAGATATCAGGACTAGAAAGTATGCCTTTAAAATTAAAATCCTCTATCCCTGTATTTTCTAATAATTTCTGTACCATTCTTGCTTTATTTTTTGTTTGATCTTCATATTTTAATGTTTGTATTGCACAACCACCACATTTTCCGAAATGCTCACAGAATGATTCAACTTCTTCTTCTGAACGTTCTACAACTCTTACTAACTTTGCTTCAACGTATTCTTTTCTTCTTTTTTTAACTCTCGCTTCTACCACTTGACCTGGTAAAGTGTTCTTAACATGTATTTGTCTTCCTTCAAAGGTACCAATTCCTTTGCTTGGAAATCTTACATCTTCAATTGTAAACTCGATTAATTGTCCTCGTTTCATGACACACTCCTTAATATACTTGCCTATTATAATACGTGAGGTAAGTGAAAACAACAATTATTTTCTGTTTCCAATCAATTTAATCGTTAAATTCATAATTCATCTGTTTTTTTGACACATTAGTATTCTTTCACACTATTTTTGACAATATGATGTTTAGAACAAATCATATTGTTCTTCGCAACCCGAAATGCTATACTCCTATAGAATGGAGGTATTATGAACTATATAGGAGAATATGCAGCACTTGCTACGGCCTTTTGCTGGTCAATAACCGCTACTTCCTTTGAAGTTGCAGGTAAAAAAGTAGGCTCTCAGCCTTTGAACTTAATCAGATTATTAATAGGATCCGTTTTTTTATGCCTCTTTACCCTTATCACTAGAGGTTTGGCTTTTCCAATAGATGCAACATTTAATACCTGGAAATGGTTATTTCTTTCAGGATTGGTTGGCTTGGTTATAGGCGATTTACTCTTATTCGAAGCATTTGTCAGAATAGGCGCTAGAATTTCAATGCTTATCTATGCAAGTGTACCACCGATGAGTGGTATCTTGGCTTATTTCATCTTAGGTGAAACCATGTCAGCCATCCAAATTATTGGTATGTTTGTAACATTAACAGGTATTGCAATTGTAATACTCGTTAAAGACTCAGATAGTAAAGTTAAGTTATCCCATCCCGTTGCAGGTATCTTACTCGCATTTGGTGGTGCTTTTGGACAAGCCCTAGGTTATATCATCGGTAAGTTTGGTTTAGAAAACTATGATGCTTTTGCCGCAACTCAAATCAGATTGATTGCAGGCATCATTGGATTTTCAATATTGTTCACGATCAGAGGCACTTGGAAGTCATTCTTTAATGCCTTTAAAGAAAAACATGCCATGGCTTATATTACACTCGGTTCCTTCTTTGGACCATTTTTAGGGATTTCATTATCACTTTTAGCTATTCAACATACCAATCCCGGTGTGGCGTCAACACTGACCTCGATCACACCAGTTTTATTGATACCAGTCGCAATCTTTGTCAGAAAAGAAACGGTACACTTTAAAGAGTTTTTAGGTGCAATGGTAGCTATATCAGGCGTTGCCCTTATATTCTTGGCATAATAAATCCCCTTAAATTATTTTTTAAGAGGACTTTTTTATTGATAAGCCATCCATGATTCCATCAATTGTTCTAACTGTTCTTTTTTAAAATCTATATCCTTCTGCAAAGTTAATAGTTTTTCATAGTTTTCACTATGATTTACCATCTCTTCTTCTATTGCTATTATCTCTAGCTCAGTGGTTTCTATTTCACTCTCTAGATTTTCAAGTTCTTTTTGTTTGAAGATATTCAGACCACTCACTTCTTTAACTTCTTTGGATCTTTCCTTCTTCTCTTTTATAATGGGAGTTTCATCCACTAAATTTTTAGCCACTTCTTCTTTGAAATATTCATACCCACCATCATAAGTCACTAGTTTTTTATTTTCTATTTGAATGACTTTAGTTGCAAGCTGATCAATGAAGTATCTATCATGAGAGATAAATAGAACCGTACCAGTAAATTTCTTCAGAGCTTGTTCAATCATCTCTCTCGAATCAATATCCACATGGTTTGTTGGTTCATCTAATATCAGGAAGTTAATTTTTTCTTCCATCATCATACAAAGAGAGAGTCTAACTTTTTCACCACCTGATAAATTACCAATGGTTTTAAATACATCGTCAGAGTAGAATAAAAATCTAGCCAGTTTTTTTCTAGCTTCCAGTTCAGTCATTTCGTACTTTTCTTTAAACCCGTCTATAATGGATTTCTTAGGCTCTTCAAAAACAATCTCTTGTTCCATATAACCGACTTTTGCACTTTCTGCTAGTCTTAAGATCCCTTTATCAGGGGTCTCTTCTTCTAATAACATTTTTAAGATTGTTGATTTACCAGAACCATTTTTGCCTAGTAACGCCACATAATCTTGGAATCTAACATCCATATCCGCATCTTCTAAAAGCGGTTTATTTTCATATCCTTTATAAAGGCCTTTAATCGAAATAACTTCTTTACCAGAACGTCTTTCTTCGCTAAATGAAAGTGCCATCTTTTTATGATTTGTTTTTGGACGGTCTACTTTATCCATTCTATCAATACGTTTTTCAACCGCTCTAGCTTTGATGAACATCTTTTCACTATCCGCTCGTGTACCCCAGTCTCTAAATCGTTTGATGGCATCTTCAAGAGATTTGATTTTCTTTTGTTGTTGTTTGTATTTTTCAAGTTGAGCTAAAATTCTACGTTCTTTTTCTTCTACGTAATACGTATAATTACCAAGATACTTCTGAGTCGTCATACCTTCAATCTCAAAAATTTCAGTCACCACATGATCTAAAAAATAACGGTCATGGGAAATAATCAAAACAGTGCCTTCATAGTCTTTTAAATACTCTTCTAACCATTCTACAGTATCTAAATCCAAATGGTTTGTAGGCTCATCTAGTAAAAGTATGGTAGGTTGTTCTAGTAGTATCTTCGCTAAGATAACTCTTGTTTTCTCACCACCAGACAAAATATCAAATTCTTTGTTCAAAAAATCTTCGGTAAATTTAAAACCTGAGCAAATTCTATCTATTTTTTCTTTGGTTTCATAACCACCTTTGACTTCATAAGTATGTTGTAACTCACCATACTCACTGAGGATCTTCTCGTATTTAGGATTCTCATAATCACTCATTTTTTCTTCAAGTGATTTTAACTTTTCTGCCATCTCTGTTAACTCTTTAAATGCTAATTTTAATACAGAGCCCGCTTTGTGATTAGGATAATCTGGTATCTGATCTAAATAGCCAACGGTGGATCCTTTTCTATAAGTCACTTGGCCATCATTATGATCTTCAAGCCCTGCAATTATCTTAAAGACAGTTGTTTTGCCTGTCCCGTTTCTTCCTATTAACCCCACTCTTGATCTCGAATGAAGTTCAAAACTTATATCATCAAATATTTTGTTTGCACCAAAATACTTATTTACATTTTTCAGTGATAATTCTATCATATTTACCTCGCTTGTTTTTGAATCCAGCAAAATGTGGGCTTTCCACGTTCTAATTTATAGCTATAGTGATAAATTCCTATCACCATTTGTTTCGATATAAAGCCTTACACAAAAACAAAAAACACGAAGCTATCCGTGTTTCAAACTGTTTGACTGGATAGTTACTTTAGACTATATGGACAGACTTGTCCCTTGTTTTAAGAATTAGCATATCTGCTCTGATGATGACTTGGCATCTTAAAATTTCATCTAAAAGTTTATTATCCATTAGTACCTCCACCTTAATTCTATCATAAGATAGAGAAAGTTTAGTTTACAAAGGTATTACACCAATTCACTATAACACATCAAGTAGTGATCTGCTGATGCTTTGATCTCTTCCATATACTGTTCAGATAACGCATCATAGATAGCAATAACATCCATACCAGCCGCTTTACCTGCTAGTACCCCTGCATGAGTATCTTCAAATACCAAACAATCATCTGGATCAATATGCATCAGTTCAGCTGCTTTTAAAAATACATCTGGTTCTGGCTTGCCTTTTTTAACATCACAAGACGTCACTAGAACTTCAAAGTAATCTCTAACGCCATTTCTTTTAAGGACTTCTTCAGCCAGTTCTCTTGAATTAGATGTCCCAATACCCATTTTAATACCTTTTTCTTTGAATAAATCCAAAAGTTCTTGAATGCCTTTTTTTAATTTTATTTTTTCAGCATAAAAATTAGTGGCCATATCAATCCAAATAAGTTTTATGGTTTCGATATCCTCTTCAAGATTAAATCGTTTTTTAAAATAAAGTGCGGTTTCACTAAAACTCGATCCCTCTATATCCTTTTGAAGATCCTCAGGTAACTCATGTCCTCTCTCTTTTAAAAAATCTATGTCTATTTGTTCCCAGATCCACATTGAATCTACCAATGTACCGTCTAAATCAAATATAACCGCATGGTAATCTCTAATCATAGTTTTTCTCCTTACAAGAAAAGTGTCTTGAACACTTTCTAATTCGTAACTTATATATTAAATTTATATCAATAGTTTCATCACACACTGTAAATATAAATTCTTCACAACTAAAAAATCAGCTTAAGCTGATTTTAGTGTAACTAAATTTAACAAGTTTTTCAATATCAAATACCGAGCCCTTTGACTCTTTCATTTGTCTTTGCAAAAAAAGCTTCTCTATTAACGATTGTACGGACATGTACACCATTACCGATTTCACCAATTTCGTCAAAGGCTTTGAAGGTTAAGAAAATACATTCATCATGCTCATGAATTTCCTTCACTTCAATTTCCAGCGTTACAGTTTCTCCTACTTTTGTTGGTTTAGTATGTGTCACACCTATTTCATTTCCGATTGAAATAAATCCTTCTGAGAGTTTTGGGTCAATGAATCCGACCGACGCCTCAATAACCATTGCCACGAGTCCTGGTGTGGCAAATAAATTACTCAAACGTTTTGTCCCATAATTATGTGCTGCCTCAGCTTCAGTTATTTTTCTCTGAAAAACATGCTTTTCCCCAACTTCAAATTTACTAAATTCGTTCATACCATCACCTCCTGTTTAATTTATACCACAAGAGTTAAATGAATAAACAAAACCTCAGCAAAAGCTGAGGTTAATATACAGAATTGACATATCCATGAATCACTGAATCTTTATAAACAGGGCTAAAAACCTGTCGGTCTCTTAGTGATTTCAATATTTTTGGATTCATCGAATGAAATATTGCTCTATTAAAATCTTTGAAAACAACCTCATATAATTTACCGCATAATCGATTGGATTGCATATTCATAAAATAGGCATCTACATTTTCATAATTTACCAATTCTAACAAACTGATTGTTGCTTGATCCTTGTACTTATAGTACTCAAATTCTTCTACTTTAAAAGCCTCTGAACCTTTCGGATCATAAATCTCAAGTTCCTGCGCTTGCAAGTTGGAATATTTTGCCAATATGTTGTAGTACTGATAATTGTAAATACATTGTTCATAGTTTAATTCCCCTTCAAAGGGACTCATTTTTAAACTCATAATGAATTTATAATTTTCTTCTACATAAGCTGTTTTAGACATTTGGCCGAATGCATACTTGTCTATCAACTCGTCACGATTCTTAAAAAACTTCTCAATAAGTGATTCTTCTAATTTTTGCTTTAACATTCTGTCTCCGTTCTAATACCAAAATGATACATTCATATGACTTAAATGTCTATCTTTTTCGGTATAAAATTTAAAAAATCTGATGAAACTAAATAATACTTGATGTTATTGTAGTCTCCATCTAAGCTTAGGGACCAACTTAATTGGGTATGCAGGTGCCCATAAACCACATGTTTTACTTGATAATCTTCTAGTATTTCCTGTATAGGTGATACATCTTTTTTATCATTGGTAGGCGGATAATGAAGCATCACTAGTATATTACTATACCCGTCACTCTTCGCTTTATCAAGAGATATTCTCAAACGATGACATTCACGATTGTATATCTTCTCATCCTGTTCGGTAAAACTTGAATCGTTTGGTGATAACCAACCTCTACTGCCACATATAGCCCAATCATCAATCGCTGTATAAGTGTTGTGTATAAACGTTATAGAGTCATACAACGGATTCATTTTTTTAAGTGTTTCCCACCAATAATCATGATTGCCACGAGAAATAATTTTCTTGCCAGGTAGTGCATCTATCCATGCAAGATCTATCTTGGCTTCCTCTAAACTAATAGCCCAGCAGACGTCACCTGGTAATAACACATAATCTTCTGGTTTAACAAGCTCTAACCAAGCGGTTTTAATTTTATTCATATAATCGGTCCAATTACCACCAAAAACATCCATTGGTTTATCAACAGATAAGCTTAAGTGTAAATCACCTATTGCATAAATAGCCATATGCTCTCCTCTACAGAAAGAAAGGAAGCTTTAGCTTCCTAATCTAATTTCATTTTACTAAATAATTGATACTGAGGCAAAACTTCTTTTATCCTTAAAAGTAAGTTATCAAGCGCTTCTTGATTACCTGAATTACAGATTTTATCAAATTCCTCTTGGAAGTTAAGTGCAGCCTCTTGATCTCCAGAACTATGAAGTACTCTAATAGAGTCAACAATATCTCTTATAACATTTGATTTTTCTTCAAACATCAATTGAGCTTTAATGATCTCATTTCTTATTTCACACATTTCAAGATCGAGTTTAGCCGCTGCTTCAGCAGACGCTTTTAGACGTTCTCTAATATTCTCTGGCATGTTTTGCTTATATTTATAATTCAATGAATGTTCGATAGTTGCCCAGAAATTCATTGCAAGTGTTCTTATTTGTATTTCGGCTAATATCTCTTTTTCACCATATGCTGTTTGTACAGGATACTTTATGATAATATGATAACTTTTATAGCCACTTGTTTTTTCATTTCTTATATAATCTTTCTCATAAACGATTTTTAAATCTTTGCCATCACGGTTACGTATAATTTGAACAACAGAATAAATATCATCTTGGAATTGACACATGATACGAATACCAGCGATATCTTCCATTTCTTCTTCAATCAAACTTTCATCCATATTGTTTCGTTGTGATTTTTCAATAATACTAGAAATCTTTTTAACTCTACCAGTAACAAATTCTATAGGCGAGTATTCGCTCATGTCTCTGTATTCTTTTCTGATGGCTTTAAATTTTACTTTTAATTCTCCTACCGCTTGTTCATATGGTAGCAAAAGCTTTTTCCATTGTCTTATTTTATTCATAAATCGCTCCAATATTATCAGAATCTCTTTTATCTACTAAACCAATTATACCAAGAATTCATCAACTTTGAAATGTCTAGATAAACTTTTTAACGGCTTTACCATTTAAGTAGTCACAATGATCACCTTGAACGATATTTAAGTTTTCTAATTTCATTTCAATCATATCTTGTATCTTCCACCAACTCATATTCCAATTACAAAATAATGTTTCTTCTTTTGGAGCTCTCCCCAAAAGTCTTTGGAATGCAACCTTAGATTGTGTATAACTAATGAAAGAAACAACTTTATCCACATAACTATCGACACTTTCCACAGTAAAGGCATGATTCAAATAATCATCACCCATTTTTGTATTTCTAAGAATATAAAGTGAGTGTATTTTTATAAGATCTATATCTAAAGCACTCATCACTTTAGCCGTTTCAATTGTATCTTCTAAATCATCCCATGGCAAGTTTAAAATCAAATGTACACCGACTTTAAAACCATATCTTTTAATTCGCATCACCGCATCAATAAACTCAGCTAATGAATGACCTCTATTGATTTGACTCAATGTTTTATGATCCATACTCTGAAGACCAAGTTCCACTGAAATATTAACACTGAATCTACTTTCTATATCTTTTAATATCTCTAAGTAAGCATCATTGATGCAATCTGGTCTAGAAGATATACAGATTTCTACTATATCCTCAATACACGCCTCTTCTAAATACGTCTTAAACTCAGCTAAAGGCATATATGTATTCGTGAAATTTTGAAAATAAGCGATATACTTTTTAGCTTTATATCTCTTGGTCATTTTTTCTATATTGGTTTCTAATTGTGTCTTAACTGATAAGGCATTGTCTAAAGCTTCAAACCCAGTTGCCACATCACCACAAAAAGTGCAGCCACCATAAGCAACTTCACCATCTCTATTGGGACAGGTCAACGGCAAATTAACCGGGATTTTATAGACTTTTTCACCATATAGATCTTTTAAATAACTCGAATATTTTTTGTATCTTTCCATAAGCACCTCGTATACATTATATCATAGTCTATAACTTTTCAAGTCCTATTCACAAACAAAAGAAAAAATGGGCATCGGCCCATTCTGTTTACGATTCATAATCTTGTGATACAATCTCAAATATAACTTGTTTTTGAGTTTTATCTTGTAAACGATTAATCATATTTTGCTGTTGACTTGATTCAAGTGATTCACCCATAACAATCATATCAACACTTTCTTTTTCTGCAAAATTTGCAAGAGTTCCTTCAATGTCTTTAGCTTTGAATACATTTAAAGTGGCACCATATTCTTTTGCACTTTCAAATAAATACTCTAATGCGTCTGACTCTTTTAACTGCCCGAAATATTTCCAATTTTCTTTGACAACATGAATCACAAACAATTCATCTTCTTCATGCTGTTTTAACGTATGTGCTCTTTCAATTAGTCTTTTACATAGCTTCTGTTGTGTCACACATACCATTATTTTTTTGTTATTCATACATCCTCCAAAAACATAACTTGCTTATGTGAGTATATTATACTACAATTTATAAGTAAACATTCTATAGACTTTAAAGATTTATTTATTTTTAATATACTAGTACATCTACTTTCGATAACATGTCCAAACTTAAGGAGGATTTTATGAAACGATATACAAAAGTCATTGGTATCAGTGGTTCAATATACACTGTAGAGTTCGAAAAAATTAGACACCATGATAACAAAGTCAGAGAAGTACGTGAAGATACTGTTATTAAACCATTTAAAGCAGGTAAAGCTGAAGTTTTAGTTGTCTTTGAAGAGACTCAAAAGCAAATGCTTTTAGATAACTTCAGTGATCAAGATTTAATCAAAAAATACCTTGGTAAGAAGTTCTTATAAATAGCGCCTTTAGGCGCTATAATAAGTTTTTGAGTGCTTTTCTATTATGTCCACTAAAACCTGTCACTTCATCAGCTTCCATTAATGCGTCGATAATGGATTCTTCAATGACTTCTACAGCCCCTCTAAACACATCATCCATATAACTATCATGTAAGATTTCTCTAGGAGTTGTAACCGCAAAAGCCTTAGACGTGACCGGACTATCTGTTGTAAAACCTATAACAATATCACCACTCCCGTGTCCAATGAAAGTCCCTGTTCTTGAAAGTCCTGCGACTGCTCTTTTGGTCATTCGTTTCAATTGATGTGATTCGAGCGGAAGATCCGTCGCTAGTATCATGATAATCGAACCATTATCTCTTTCTTCAAGAGCTTGAACCGTTTCTTTTAATTCTGGTCCCACATGTTTACCTTGATAAATCAGATCTTCTAATCGCCCCATATTGCAAAGTACCAAACCACCAATGGTATATGACTTTTCCTCTAGTTCAATGACTCTTGAAGCGGTTCCAATGCCACCTTTTAATTGATAACAGCTCATGCCTCGACCTGCTCCAACGGCTCCTCTTTCAAAGTCAACCGAAGCGTTATTTAAAGCTGTTAAAACATGATGTTCGGTGATTACTTGTTTTCTAATATTATTTAAATACCCATCATTACACTCACAAACTACTGGATTTACCGTCCCAATCGTACCGCCAATCTCATCAAAGTGAGATAACATAAACTTGATCAAACAGTCTGCAGTATGGGCTGCACTTAACGTGTTGGTTAATAAAATCGGCGTTTCTAAAGTGCATAATTCTTCAATTTGAGTTAAGCCAATAGACTTCCCAAATCCATTGATGACATGACATGTTGCTCTTGTTTTTTCTCTAAACCAATTGTAGGACTTTGGTAAAATAGCCGTTACACCCGTTTGTATATCACCATCAACCAATGTAGCATGTCCAACTAAAACACCTGGTACATCTGTAATAGAATTATTTTTCCCCTTCATTTTAACCTCTTTTCTTAATTTATTATACATTAATACAACATTGACAATCTATAACTTTCATACTATTTTAAGAAAAACATTTGTAGTATAATACATTCAAGGAGGTTAAATTATTTAATGGTAAATTTTTATAAGTCATCAACACAAACAACCAACTTCAAACCTCTTGTAAATTTATTAGGCGTTGGAGATGGTACAGAAATCATTCAATACGAACTCGGTCAGAACAGTATGTTTTTTATCAATCCCTCATTACATCCAGAAACATATGAGTTTTATTATATTGTAACAGGTCAAATAGAATTTCAAGATAATATCTACAATCAGTATGATTACTTTGATGTAAAATACACCACCGAAAATTATGGTTTAAAAGCATTAGAAGACACTGTTCTTCTGTTTATTTCTTCAAATACCGGCGAATATGAAACCGCTAATAATTTCAATGAAATTTTAACTGAACAACTTGAATCGATTCAAGTAAAAGATCATTACACCTTTGAACATTGCAGGCGTGTTAAAAGACTGGTCATTGAGATTGGTCAATTTATGAATTTGAAAGATTCAGATTTAAAAACATTGACTTTGGCAGCCTATTGTCATGATGTTGGGAAAATCAAAATATCAAATGACATTCTAAACAAACCTGATAAACTTACATTTGAAGAATATACTACTATGAAAAAACATGTCACACATAGTTTTGATATTGTGAAAGACTCCATAGATAAAGAAGTAGCAGACCTTCTGATTTTGCATCATGAAAGGTTAGATGGTAGTGGGTATCCAAAAGGTTTAAAGGACGAAGAAATCCCTTTACTCGGAAGAATTTTAGCTGTTGTGGATAGTTATGATGCCATGACCACTGATAGGGTTTACAAACAAGGAAAAGAAACCGAAACCGCACTAAAAGAATTATATGAGCTTTCACATCAATACGATATCTGTCTCTTATACACATCT
>JABXKX010000232.1 GCA_013619035.1 Peptostreptococcaceae bacterium | reverse complement strand
ATGTAAATTGTGTGATTCTGTGTAAATAAAAAAAGTGCCTTCTCATTAACGAAGTCCTATCAAGAGTTTAAACAACTATTCAAAATGCTGACACAATAAAAAAACACTCCAATGGAGTGTTTACTTATAGTCATTAATAACTCTGCTTCTCTTGATGACAGATTTATTAAAATAGCCTTTTTGTATGATGTCTGTTCTGTGTCTTCGTCTAGTTCTTTCTGCTCTTAGCTGATCTCTGGTATTACAGAGTTCACTCTGTAAGTGTTGGTACTCAGATAATATTTTCCTAAGAAGCTCAAATTCCTCAATTGAAATTTCTCTTAATGATACTCGCTGTTTGTAATCTTGATCCAAATAAGCTAAATGATACTCTATTCGATCAAATTTTTTATCTAATTTTACAAAAGATTGTTCTTTCATTTGTTTTAACAACATCTCAATTCTTTTTAATCGATCCAAGCTATCCAAAAAATCACCTCATTACGTAAACCAAGATTGAATCATCTGTAGTTGAGAATTCATTTGGGATATATAGGTCTCCATAACAGAAAATTCACTGTAGTAATTTTCCTCTTTCTCCTCTAAATCATCTTCCATTTCCAACAATCTATTTTCCATCTCTTCTAATTGACGATACATAGAACTGCTTAACTCAGTATAATCATCATGAAATCCACATTTTTCAATTAATAATCCTGTATTACCATTAGTATCAGATGTGGTAGAAACATACTTTTCCGATATATCATACAACCTGAACATCAATCCTTCCTCTTGTTGTTTTACTTCAAATTCAGAGGCATTCAAACTGCGACCTGCAGTTGTCCCTGGATAAGTGTCTGATGGTTGTGTAAATAACTCAACAACACTCTCCGGTGTGTCCGCTATAACAGAAAGCAATAGTGTGTCATCAATAATAAGCTGCCCACCATTTTCATAAGACTCTGTTCTAATACCAATATCAGCTAATGTCAATTCACACCCTTCAACGGGCATATAAAGTGCTTGACGCATCTCATTTAACATATCTTCTAGAATTTGATCATTTGATAATAAACCTACCTTAGCTTCTTCTTCCCATTGTTCAATTTCATCGTCACTCATTTCATCCTTTTGAACTTGTGTTAATGGTTCATAATCATAGTCTCGTTCTTCTTTTAACTCTGCTTGAATAGAAGTAATCATGTTATTGTACTCTTCAACAAAATTCGCAATCGTTTCATAGATTTGTTCTGAATTTAGCTCAACATTAAGTGTCACTGGTGATGTGGTCACATCACTAACCGTAAAAGTGACACCATCTACTTCAAAGGTATTATCACTTCTTACAACCTTCTCTCCATTTATGGTCAAAACGGCATCTGAACCCGCTTCAATTGTCGTTAATCCAGTTGAAGTTAAAAAGTTACTCTCGGTTTCTTCAATTATAATTGTTGTGCCTGCTCCAGTTTCATCTGCAGTCATATTAAACGTATCACTTAGAGCGTCATAAGTCATTGTGACACCTGCTTCTGAATCTGAATTGATGGATTTCATCATCTGATCCAGTGATGTCTCTTTCGCAAACTCAAACAAAACATTATTAATAGTCATGGTTATCATGCCGTCTATATCAAAATTAAAAGGTGTGTAAAGTGACTCAGATATATCCTTTAATGACTGAATTGTATCCAATCGATTCGATAAAAAATCATCTGCTTCAAATCCAAGACTCATCATCACATCATCTGCTCCAGACAGTGCTAACTCATGCGAACCACTGCCATCAACCGTATCCAGAGTTAATTTACCACTTACATCTGAAACAACTATTTTCCCTTCTCCAAAAGCATCATCAATTGAAGTTTGGATATCCTCAAGTGTTATATCTGATGAATTATCATTGTCTTTAATCAAAACCTGTTTCTCAGTCCCATCTAAGATCAATGTTATATATTGATTATCAAGTAAGTTATAATCAACTGACTGACTAGCTTCTATGGCTTTTGATACCGTCGTATCACTTTCAATAGAAGATGAAGTTGCTATTTGATCAACTTCAAGTATATATTGATTATCAGCTTTACTTGAGTTTGTTACCATTGCCGATATGCTATTATCAGTTGATTCACAGTTATAATCCATATAGGCAGAAGCACTCAGTAAATTATTAGAAGGATTTGAATAATCTAAATAGGTATCTTGAAAAGTTTTTACCGATGATGTCACCTCTTGATAAGCCTCTAATTGCCACTTATAATATTGTTGTTCTTGATAATAAGAATCATATGATACTCTTTCAGCATCCATTAAATTCTTAACTAAGGTATCAACATCCATGCCCGAAGACATACCCGTAATGTAATTCCCGCTAGTCCCACCACTGATATACATAGACTCATCTCCTTTTAACTACAGGCTCTATAACCAAAACCATAAATGGTTTCTATCCTTAATGCGTTCATTTTCTTTCTTAGCCGTCTTACCAAATCATCTACAATTCGATCATTACAATAGTCACTCATACCCCAAATATTCATCAGGATTTGTTCTCTTGACAAGGCTTGACCACAGTTTCTAGCAAAGAAAGTTAATAAATCAAACTCTTTAGAAGTTAACTGAAATTGGTTACTATGATTTTCCACGCTACGCGATCCTTCGTTGATGACATACTCTTGAAATCTCAAAACTTGATATTGAGGTGCATGAAATACTGGAATATATGATCGATCCATCAATCGCAACGATCTTATTATCAGTTCTTTTGGTGAAAAAGGCTTTTCCATAATTTCATCTACGCCCAACTCCAACGTCATCAGTCTATCATTCGCTTCTACTTTTCCAGAACTCAGAATTATTTGTGTTTTAGGATTATGTATTTTAATCATATGTATTGCTTCGTAATTCATCAAGTCAGCACGTTGCAAATCAAATATCCATAAATTTGGTGCTTCATGAATACACATCATTGCTTTTTTTACACTTGGTAACAGTTTCAAGTTCCAACCTTCTTTTTGCATATACAAAGCAAGAACTCTACTCATTGTCTCATCTCTTGATATCAAATTAACTGAATAATTCATTGATTCCCCCCATATTACAGGTGTATAACAGATCCTTCCTTTCACCTAATTTCACTTGTAACGAGAAATTTTCGAACTCCATTTCGATTTTCTTTTACTAAAAACAGCATCACTTAATTATTTATTGTGTAAATCATCTAATGAAATCAACTAATGATGGCATAATAATCTTGGCGCCTGATGCCAAAGATGCGCTATACACAGCTTCTGCATTGGCTAATTTCATTGAGACTTCTGCAATATCAACATCTTCATTGGAACTTAATAATGCTGTATAAGTGTAATAATCTTGATTCAGTCTATTAGATGTCATCTCAACATAACTTTTTCTAGCACCAACTTCAGCATTAATAGAACGGACACCATCTAAACAGTCATCCAATTCTCCAATCAAAGATGATAGATCCAACTCTTGTTCTATAACTGTTGGTGGTATGGTTTCATTATTGATAGTTTTATAAGATGTATCACCTTCAAGAGCCATCATTAATTTCTCCATGACTGCAAAAACAGAATTTTCACCCGCACCAAAGAGCTCTTGTCCTTCAATATTGACATCTACCTGTGAATTATCGCCAACATTATAAACCATATTTTGATTGGATAAGTCTGAGGTTATTTGATCATTTTCGTATGTATTGTATAAAGAGAGGATATCACTATCTGACATGGTATCTGAATACGGTCCGGTTAAACAAAGTGCTGATCCATTATAAGTAAGCAGATCATCATCACTTACTTCAAAAGGCGCCCCAGCAACATTATAACCACCAAAAATAGAATCGCCAGCATATGTTGCATTGCTAATTTCAAACAATTGTTCTTGTAATACTTCAACTTCAGATAAAACAACCAAACGGTCATCTTCAGACAGAGTTTCATTGGCAGCTTGAACAGTCAATTCTCTTACTTGTTCAAGTACCTCTTGTAAATTACTTACAGATGATTCTGTAATACTTAATCTTGATGTTGCATCAGCTGCGTTGGCTTGATATTGTTCAATTTCAGTTAAATACGAAGTATACAGTACCGACTTTGCGGCATTCACTGGATCCTCTGAAGTCGTCTGAAATGATTTACCTGTCGACAGTTGAGTATACATATCATTCATATTGGATAAATTCTTTTCCAAATTATAATTCATACTTTTCATCATCATCATATTGGTAACCCGCATAATTATCCCCCTAATTGCGTAATCGTTGTATCAATAATTTCATTCCACATTTGCATCATTTTAGCGGTGGCATCATATATTTGTTGTTGAAGTACAATAGATGACATTTCTTCATCTATCGATACACCTGAAACTGACATTCGATTTAAATCAATTTGCATGGTCAATCCTGTTGCACTTTCTAGTTTGTTGTTTGCATAAGAAATATCTGATCCAAGTTCTGTTGTTAGTTTATTGATATAATCATTAAACGAACCTTCTCCAAATGTAGTTGTATCGTTTAGACACTCTATAAGTGATAATAGATTCTCCGTATTTCCCGCTTCATCAGGATTAGAAGAAAGAGCCAACTGCTCCGGATGTTCTATCAACTCACTGGAAATTTGAATGTTTATAGCAGAAGTGGCGGTGGGATCAAACAATGAGAGACCTGTCACATTCTCTTCACCATATCCAGCTTCATGAATACCATTCATTTCAGTCACTAAAGTATAAGCAAATTCATCCAAATCATTCATAAAATAAGGTATACCTTTATAATTTCCTAAGGTACCATCACCATTCATTAAATCAAGATTTGCTTTTAAAGACCCACTATTCGGTGTATAGTCTTGTCCACTTTCCATCCAATTGATTGACACCATTCTAATGCCATCATCACTTACTGATTCTGTGGTTTCAAGCGCATGTGACGTCCCCTCATTTACCAATAATGAATTACCAAATTTTATTGTATAACCTATAATTGCTTGACCATCTGATGTTGTACCAACAGTCGTTTCCATTACAGAAATATCAGTCAATTGACTGAGTTCATCTATTAATAGATTCCTTTGATCTTCTAAAGCACTTGCATTGCCGCCACTCAGTTCCAACTGCAAAATTTCATCATTGAGATTTGCTATTGCAGCAGTCTTTTGATTTATCTGATCTACCGTAAAGACAATATCGTTTTCTACACTGGTTTGAAGATCATACAGTTGTTGAGCACTGCTATTTAACGTATCACACAGCGCTGTAATATCTTGTATAACCGCCGTTTTTGCTGCAACACTTTGTGGCTGGGTTGTCAATGTTTCTAAAGATTGATTTAAAGCATCCAACCCAGCAGTAATACCAGTATCATCTAATTCACTTAGTATGGACTCCATTTGACTCAATATGTTTGTTTTAGTTTCCCACTCACCTAAAGCCGGTTGTTCACTCCAATACCTTTGATCAAGATACGTTGATCTGGATTGTTCAATATTAACAGCATCTGGATTTATGCCTACTGCTACAACACCATTAGACATCGTTGTTGTATAACCTGGATTCTGATTAACGATTTGTCTTGAATAACCTGTTGTACCAGCATTATTGATATTTACATTAGCGGTATATAAATTGGTCTGACTATTGTATAAACCAACGGAACATAATGAGATACCTCCAAAAGTTGATGCCATAAGTCCTCCTAACGATTATCCTAATCTTTGAATTAACTCTCCAATCAAGTCATCAATTAAATTCATCACATTTACATTAGCATTGTACATTTGCTGAAACATAACCATATTGGCCATTTCCTCATCGACTGATACCGATGATAAAGCATCTAGTTGGCTGACCAACTGAAAATTCAATTCGTTTTCGTGTTCATACATAAAATCTGCATTTTGCGTTTGCGACCCTAACCACTGTGTATACGATGATAAGTATTGATCAATGGTCACTTGACTGTCTTCAGAATTAATCATCGCTTCATTTTGAAGATTAGCAATCTCACTACTAATCGTGCCATCACCAAACTCACCTGAAAAGGAGGCTGCAATTTTATTGACATCCTCAAGCAGAGGATTCACTTGAAGATTACCAATTGCCATGGGTTCTTCCTGACTAATGGGTACAAAAAAAGGTATATCAGTATCACCATCTAAACCCGTGCCACTTTCATGAAGCGTATTGATTTCATCAACCATCTGCATCATTGCATCATTTAGTAAATCATGCATTTCTTGAAAGCTTGGACTTTCATTAGGATCGAGTAATTCTGTTAACGCTTTTAAAGAACCTCCCGTATTTTCATATGCATTACCATTTTCCCATCTGATTTCAGGTAAGCCTTTCGGTGGTGTCGCAACTGTTTCTAGTGCATTTGATGTACTGCCATATACCAATAATCCATTACCTGAAATGATATCTACAGTACCATCTGATTGATAGGAAAAAGTACAGTCAACCATGGTTGATAACTCATCCATCAAATTTTCTCTATAATCGATTAGCTCTAACGGTACTTCCCCTTCAGGATAACTTGCAACTTGTTTATTAATTGCAGCCAGTTCTGAGGAGATTGTATTAACCTGAGTGACCGTATCTTCAAGTTCAGTTACAGCAGATTGTTCAATGGCTTCAAGTTGATTGTTGTATTGATTCAAAGAATCACAGAAACTGACACCCATTTCATAAACCGTTGCTCTAGCTGCTAAATCAGAAGCATCTTTTGATAATTCTTCCCACGCATTCATAAAATCATCTGTTGCAGTTTGCATATTATAGCCATATAGATCACCATATGCTGATTCAACTTCAGAAAAATACGTCTGTTTAGAGGACCAATAACCCAGTTCAGTAGAGCTATCTCTGCAATTGGCTCTTAAAAACTGATCAGAAATCTGTTTCACTTCTTGAACTCTTACACCGCTACCAACCGTCTCAGTTGAATAACTTTGAGATGGATTAACAGAGCTGGTAATGACCTGCTGTCTTGTATAACCCGCTGTACTGGCATTGACGACATTATTCGAACTTACTGTCAATGCTGTTTGACTTGCATTGATACCGCTTAAAGATGTATAAAGGCTACTGTTTAAACTCATAGACACCGTCCTTAAAGATTCACTTATTTATCGTTTCAAATTAATCAACTCTTGTAAGAGTTCATCTACTGTAGAGATAATTGTTGAGCTTGCTTGATAGCCACGTTGTGCTAAAATCAACTCACTATATTCTTTTGATAAATCAACGTTCGACATTTCTAAAGTACCTATACTCAATTGGCCAGTACCACCAGTTCCAGGAGGATTCCCGGTTGTGAAGTCACCCGAGTTGGCTGTAGCTGTATACAGATTACTACCTGTTTTTGCTAAGCCCGCTGGGTTCGCAAAATTAGCCAATGATAAAACACCCAAAGGATTTTGTTCTCCATTGGAATACACGCCCATAATGACACCATTCGCATCAATGGAAAAATCCATCAATTCCCCGGCTGAATTTCCATCAATGTAAATCGGTTGAATATTACTTTCTGAGCCATACATTGTCAAAGAAGAAAAATCCATATCGAATGTAAAAGGTGATGTACCAGTACTGCTACCAGGGTCTAAAGTTATAGTTGATGATGTTGGATAATCATCATCTCCAGTAATGGGTTGACCATTTGAATCAAATTTAATATAACCATCTTCTAGAACAGTGCCTTCTTCATCAACCGTTTGCCAATAGAAAGACGTTTCAACATCACCGTCTACATTTTCTTCTGAAAAACACTTATAATACTCCATATTAACTTGATGTTCACCACCAAGATTATCATTTACCGACAACGGTATAACATAATCAGCAGATACGTCCTCAGAAGCTAACGCATCTCCAATATCGTTTATGGCAATACCATTCATTTCACTAGAAGCATCTAAATTCCCAGATAAGTTTGCCTCTGTTGTCACATTAGGCGCAATTGTATTACTCGATTGACCATCTAAATTATAAATATTGAGTGGTTGTGGTTCTGATGTGGTTGTGAAGACATAAGAACCATCACTTTGAATAGCCACGTCTTGCCATCCGCAAACCTGATACCCTTCATCCGTCACAAGATTACCAGCTGAGTCAATGCCAAAGTTACCTGCTCTTGTAAAGTTATACTCTCCTTCTGGCGTAACAACTACAAAATAACCATCTCCACTGATTGCCAGATCTGTTGAGTTACCTGTATATTGAAGACTTCCCATGGTATTAACCGTACTCATGGATGCAACCGTTACACCAAGTCCCACCTGTTTAGGATCAATACCACCAGATGTACTCGTTGGTGCTGTTGCACCACTGACTTGTTGATAAAGTACATCTGAAAAACTTACAGTTTGATATTTATAACCTACTGTATTTGCATTTGCTATATTATTTGAAATAACATCTATTTTTGTTTGATTACTGCTCAGTGCTGATACCCCTGTGTACAATGCTGACATCATTAGCCGTCCACCTCTTCTGAACCCGTTGGTACAGATGCACTTACAACTGAAATGGAATCATATTGCATCCCATCTATTTCTAAGTAGTTACTGCCATTATTCATCGTAACGGTTTCAACAATACCGGTAATGGTTGTACCATCTCCGACATCAACCGTTACTTCTTTGCCCATTAAACCAAATGCATACATTGTATTAATTGAATTATTCATACTTTGCATCTGCTCTAAAGCGGAAAACTCCGCCATTTGAGCAATATATTCTGTATTCTCCATGGGTTCCATTGGATTTTGATTTTGAAGTTGAGTCATCATCAAATCCATAAAATCATTGGAATCAAGACTTTGCGGATCGTCAACAGGTTGAGTTGAATTGGGTTGAATTATATAGTCGTTTGCAATTGGTGATATTGTACTCATGATTACCTCCTTGAATTCATTTAAATTTCTTATTAACTCAAGTTTAGGATTAAAGTGTGAAAAGATTACTGCGAATTCACGCCAAACTGTGATAAATTGTGGGAAATTGTATAACAAAAAGACCCTTTCAAAAGAAAGAGCCTTACATCAGTTCTATATTTATTTAAACTTATTTTATTTTGAATCTTCAAGATCAATAAATGTCTTTGTATAATCATTGAAATTTTCGATTAACTTATACAAATTCAACTCTTTGCTTTGGATTTCTAATGTTGCTGAATCAAGCGAATTTTGAGACTTAACAACCTCCAGATAAATAACCATGCCTAAATCGCTTTTTACTTGATTGGTCTTTAAAGTTCTTTTCTCGATTTCTAATTTGAGTTTAGCGATTTCTAAATCCAGTTGAACGTTTAAGATACTGTTGTAATCTGATCTTATTTTAACTTCTTCAGATACCTTCGCATCTTCTATTGCTTTTTCTAAGTCCGTAATCGATTTATCATAATCTTCACTGCCTTCAGGACGTTTATAACGCGTATAACGACCCACTACTTTCTTTTCTAGAATTTTCATTTCTAAATCTTTTTCAGATTTTAAGATTGTTGCACCCTGAATTTTAGCCTGTTCAGCTAAAGCGTTCACATCTACATCTAAACTCACACCTAAGTCTAATTTTTCAACCAATAAAAACTTTGTATCCAAATCAACACCCAATGTTTTAGCTAAATCCATATGAGCCATTTCAATTGACCAGGCTGCCTTTTTAATAACAAGCTCAGTTTGAGCAATATTATTTTCCAAATCAAGCACAGTGTTTTTTGTGCTTAAACCCAATGCCAACTCCTGTTGTTTAGAAGTTAATTCCTGTTTTTGTACTTCTAAATTATCCTGTTGTGATTCTACCTGAAGCATCTCATTGTATAACGCGTAATAAACACTCGTTACATCAATCTCAATAGACTTTATAACTTCATCTTTTTCTGTCTTTAAGTCATCTAATATTCTTTGTTTCTGCGCGGGATACAATTCTTTTGTTTTACCGCTTTCTAAATACTCAGTATCACTTACGACACCCTTTGTATTAACAATATCAGATTGATGTTCTGCAGACTTTAGGTTTCTCTTCGCAATTAAAATATTACTGTCATAATTTTTTAGTTCCAAACTGTTCTCAGTTGCCAGTTCAATAGCCTGTTCTAAAGTTATTGCCATGTTATCTTCAGCAAATGCAGGTACAATTGCACTTAAAAGCAATACACTTATTAATAATAATGATACAATCTTTTTCATGTTTTCCTCCTAATATGCAGGTCCAAGACCTGATGCTTTATCCATCTTATCAACTGCACTTAAATAGTTTCTCAAGTTTGATTTTACTGTGTTCTCAGCCATCTTTACTTGATACTCTATTAGGTCTAATGTTGTTTTATTGATATAACCCACTTCATATCTTTCTTTCATATCCTGATAATTGTTTTTCTTGATTTCAAGATCAGAAACAGACATCATATAATCTTGCCAAAGAGATGACACCTCTATAAAGCCATCTGTAATATTATCTTTAACCTCAGCCTCTGTCTGTTCTAGAGCATAAGAGGTTTGAATCACTGCTATCTCAGAATTAACACGGTCCGTTAAAAGTTCGTTTCGTAGATAGTTTTTTATAATGCTCTCTTCTCTTTTTTTGACCTCTAAATCGAGTCGTGCATTTTTTATTTCAGCTCTGTTGATGATGCCGTCTGATAAATAAGTTTCCAAAGGTTTATGTATGGGTTCAACAGTTGTTACACCCTCTATAGGATCAACCAGTGTGACTGTTTCCAGTACATTTCTATCAATCAGTTGGTTGAAATTCATTTCAAGTGTGTTGATGTTAATTTCCAACTGTTTGATTTGATATTCTAATACTTTAAGATTTAGAGCACTTATTTCTAGTGTATCTTCAGATATGTCACCAACTTCATACTTCAGAAGATCCTGCTGATATTGCTCTTGTGCTATTTCTAGATAGTTAGTTTGTAATGCCAATAGATCTTGAAGTTCAATGACTTGATTATAAAGACCTCTAACACCAGATTCTATATTTAAGTTGATGGTACTTCTTGTATTTTTCAATTTTTGAATTTCTATATACACCGCTTTATAACCAAAATCTCTTGGTTTGATAAATTGATCTAACATCTCCTGATTTGTAAACTTTGGTGGTGTTTCACCATACATCATCTGATACATTTCAAGTTCAAATGTTTCTTCAGGGCTTAAATTCTCTTTGTCTTTATACTTCTTATTGTATAGTGTTTCAAAATCTGCCATCGCATCGAGATTTTTCTGTATCATTCTTTTGCCTTCTTGAGCTGAATAATACGTATCCCATAAATCCTCAATGACATCATTTAGATTATCAATATTACCGGTATCTTCTGTTGCCATTTCAATCGCTTGTTCTAAGCTTAATTCTTCACCAAAACTAACGGTACTTAACATGAAAACAGCAAGTAAAATTAAAGTGATACGCTTTTTAATCATCACTTCCTCCTAAAATTTTATAATAAAAGTCCTACCCAGTGGATAGGATAGTTATTTGGCTATTCTGTAACCAACACCCCAAACCGTCATCAGATATTCTGGTTTGGAAGGATTAAATTCTAATTTTTCTCTTAAATTTCTCACATGGACTGCAATCGTCGGTATACCTTGATCCGAATCATACCCCCATACTTTTTGAAAAATTTCTTCTTTAGTAAAGATCTTATTGGCTGTTGATGCCAGTAGTACCAATAAGTCATATTCTTTTTTTGTCAGCTCCAATTCAACACCATTCATAAAAACCTGTCTGCTATTAATATCAATCAACAAACCTCTTATTTTAATGGTGTCCTCACTAGAGTCTCTCTTAAACTCTTTTAATGATTCATATCTCTGAATATGTGCTTTGGATCTTGCAACCAATTCAGCTGGGCTGAAGGGTTTGGTTACATAATCATCTATTCTTAAACTGAATCCTTTAACTTTATCAATTTCTTCTGATTTAGCAGTTACCATAACAATGGGTGTATCTTTAACGGTCCTAATTTTCTTTGCGATATCAAAACCATTAATGTCTGGTAACATCACATCTAGGATAAAAAGATCAAATGCATTATTTAAAGCCAACTCCAGACCTTTTTGACCATTATCAGATAATACCACTTCAAATCCAGCCAATTCAAAATAGTCTTTTTCAACTTCACCTATGGTATGGTCATCTTCAATTATTAGTATTTTCTTCAAAATAACCTCCCTCTAGTGGCAATGTCATACAGACTTCAAAATATACGCCAGCTTCTGTATTGATAATGATATCACCTTCATGTTTGTTGATAATAGATTGAACAATAGCAAGTCCTAAACCTGAACCACTGTTATTCGGATCTCTTGACGCTTCACCTCTTACAAAGGATGTTAATAATACATGTGGATCCTCTATGGTTAAACCGATACCATTATCGCGTACACAAATCTTAGCTAGTCCTTCGTTAACGCTTACAGTCACATCAATTACCAATTGTTCTCTTTGCCCATATCTAATACTATTGTTAATCAAGTTTATTATTACTCTTTGGAAACGATGAACATCTAAATGTATAAACGTTTCTTCTGATAACATATTATGATAATTCAACTTAACTTTATTATTGTCTAAGTCATATTGGAATTCTTCAAGGATATCTTCTAAGTAATACCCTAAATTAACCTCTGAGAACGTATATTGGTTCAATCCGACTTCTAATTCTGAATACAAACTGAGTTCATTGATCATATGATCTAAGGCATGAACCTTTTTCAAAATATTATTGGTGTATTTAATACGTTTTTTATCATCCGTTATTAAGCCGTCTCTAATGGCTTCTGTATGTGCCCTTATTGACGCTAAAGGCGTTTTTGTATCATGAGATATTTTGGCAATAAATTCAGTTCTAGAGGCTTCCATTTTAATGCTCTTTTCCTGTGAAGTTTGTAACTCACCTGCCATATCATTCACTGCCGTATTGATTGTATTGATCATTTTATGTTTATTGCTTTCCTCTAATCGCGGTGTAAAATCATTTATTTGATACCGTTTCATAGCATTTAAAAGATTGTTAAACGGCTTTGCCATACGTTTTATCATGTACAGTGAAATTAAAGCATTTAAGCCCATCATAATAATGGATACATAAACAAGGTTATCACCAATAACTTTCAATACTTTATATGGAAC
>JABXKX010000026.1 GCA_013619035.1 Peptostreptococcaceae bacterium | reverse complement strand
ATTTATGATTTCAAAAAAATGCTGGATAACATCCGATTTCCATACCAGCACTTACAAAAGGCGGAGCAACGGTAGCAAAACCTGAACCAAGTTTATCTATTATACTCTTAATCTCGCTAGATGATACCTAAGTGAATATCCCGATCAAGCATTTGAATAGGCTCATTCTTCTTAATACTGCATTTATTCTTGAATTAAGTTCCAAATTCTCAAATGGTTTTATCATATAATCATCAGCACCAAGATTAAATCCTTCAAGTCCATCCTTTGCTTGTATTGAAGTGAATTCATATATATCTAAGTTCATTTTATTAGTTACTGTTTCATCTATATATTTTGAATTCATAATTTATACATTTCCTATTTCCATATTATCACAAAAGGAAATATTCACCAAGAATGTCATGACTGATTCTCATATTGCATTAGCTGTTTCATATTTACAACTTCTTTCAGAGCAGAGTGTCTTCTCTTCAATTTAGAGCCATCCTGGTACCAATAATCCTCATAAAAAGATTATTGTTCATAAATAAAGAGACCATAGGTTTAACCTATAGTCTCAACATTTATTTCTTTTCGTCTATGATTTCTTTTACTTCAACTTTTTTCTCTGTTTCAGTTTTTTTCTTAGGTTTATTTTCATCACTTCTTCTTTTCATAAGAGGTGTTGCAAGTTCTGCTAACTTCTTATCAGCTAAATAGTGGATGGTACCTTTTTTAAATTTACCATTCTTTAGTCTTTCACCTGCTGGTGTTTTCATTAGAAGTTCAATACCTTGATCGATGTGATCAATAGCATAGATATGGAATTTACCATCTTCTACTGCTTTAACAACCTCTTCTTTTAACATAAGGTTTTTAACATTTTGATGTGGGATGATTACCCCTTGAACACCTGTTATGCCTTTAAGTTTACAGACTTCATAGAAGCCTTCAATTTTTTCATTCACACCACCAATAGGTTGGATTTCACCTCTTTGATTTACCGATCCAGTGACTGCAAAACTCTGATCAATTGGTACACCTGATAAACTAGAAAGTATTGCATACAACTCTGTACTTGAGGCACTATCACCATCAACACTAGAATACAATTGTTCAAATACAATAGAAGCACTTAGAGTCAACGGTTTATCCTGAGCATATTTAAAGCCCATGTAACCATTAAGAATCATAATACCTTTATCATGACTTGGTCCAGATTGATTGGCTTCTCTTTCAATATTGATAAGACCAGCTTTACCTCTATAAGTAGAGACTGTAATCTTACTTGGTTTACCAAAAGATTGAATGCCAGTTCCCAGTACTGCCAAACCATTAATTTCTCCAACTTTTGCACCTTGCGTATCAATTAAATAAGTACCGTCAGCAAAATGTTCTAATAGTTTTCGTTCAAAACGATTCATTCTATTTTTTTGTTCATCAAGTGCTTTTAGAACATGTTCTTTTCCAACCGTCTTATCACTATAGAAATCTGCCCAACTATCAGCTTCATAGATTAGATCAACAATCACATTTAGATGAGCGGATAACTTATCTTTATTAGCGGCTAATCTGGTTGTATAATTTACGATTTCAGCTACAGCAAATTTATCAAAATACTTAATATTATCTCTATCAGCGTAACTGGCAATTAGTCTTGCCATCTTGGTAATAGATTCTCTATTTCTTTCTACTTCATCATCAAAGTCTACTAGTACTTTGAATAGTTTTCTAAACTCTTCATCATAATTAAACAACATATTATAGGTATAAAAATCACCTACAATGATTACTTTTACATCTAAAGGAATTGGCTGTGGTCTTAATGTTTGTGCCCCATTAACACCCGTTTGTTTACCAATATTCTCAATGTTAACCTCTTTATTAATTAATGCTCTTTTTAAACCTTTCCAAGCATATGGCGCCGTTAATAAATCACGCGTTTGTATGATTAAATAACCACCATTGGCTTGATGTAAAGCGCCTGGTTTAATTTGAGTAAAGTCTGTTTTCCAAGCACCATAATCATTCTTATATTCAATATTACCGATTAAGTTAAAAAAGGTTGGATTGATTTCAAATTCTACTGGCGCAGAGTTCTTCTCACTATTATCCACAAATAAATTAATCGCATATCTAATAAAGAAATCATCTTTTCTTGCTGGTTGTTGTAACATCGCAAGAGGATTTTTATTATCCGGTTCTTCTTCTTCTTTAAACTCATCAATGTTTTCTACAATATCATTAACCACTGCAACTAAATAGTCTTTAACAGCCTCATTCTGCTCGTATTTCTTAATGAAGTTTCTAAAATGAGATTCAACGATTTTTCGACCTAATTTGGCATCCAAATCATCTAACTTATTTAAATAAATCTCTTCTTCAGATCTTAACTTATTAAATAAATCAACCGTTTCAAGTGTTAATTTGTTAGAATTTCTACTGAGTACTTCATACTCCTCTTCAGAGATTTTTCTATATTCCTCTTCACTCATCGGTTTTTTATCTTTAAGTGGAATACTTACCAAACCTCTTTCAGTTTGAGTAAAAGCAAAATTATATTTTTCACCAATAATATTCAATTCATCAATGACGGCTGCATTTTTTTGAGAATATTCCTGTCGTAAGATAGCTTTCTTATTTTCATAGTCTTTTCCAATAAACGCTTCTGCAATCGCATTTTGAATAAATTCTATATTTCTTGCCATCGTTTTTTGGAATTTTCTACCTTCACCATTCTTTAAAGAAATTGCGATAGGCGTTCTTGGATTTTTAAAGTTGTTCACATAAATCCAATCATCAGGCGCACCCGTCTCTAGTATTTTCTTATCCGTAATATACCTTACATAAGTATTTCTTCCAGTTCCCCAACCACCAGCAACATAAATATTATAACCTCTTTGTTTTATATTCAAACCGAATTCCATCGCTTTTGCAGCTCTTTCTTGTCCGATCATTTCATATAGGGGCGTTAAATCCTCAGTGGTTTCAAATCTAAGTTCTTCAATTGCTATTCTGCATGTTAATTGATCTGCATGTAAACGATATTTATCCATAACGTCCTCCTTAATCTTTATGTTTTTATATACCCATCTGTATTAATTAAAACATAAAGTTCATGAAATTAGTCATGTTATAACCATTTATTTATAATAATTATATTTTCCTTATTAGTTAAACTTTAATATTGCTTTTATGATCATATCTTTTAGTGTATTAAACTCCGGAAATCGAATATAATACTCCGTCAGAAATTGTGCTTTTTCTGAAGGTAGTCTAAATGCTTGCATGATATTTTCTCCACTAAAAGATTGCGTATATCCCATTAAACTTGCAGATACACTGCCACCTATTGCTATATCTTTTGCTATAGCAACACCACCAACGGCTAAAGATTTTGCAGCTACTACACCACCAAAAGCAATTTCATATGCACAGGCCACTCCACCAAAAGCAGAGAATAAACCCGCTGCAATACCACCAAAAGCTAAAACGCCTAAACCAATACCACCAAGACTGATGACACCTAAGCTAAGCCCGCCAATACTGACAATCCCTATTGATTTTGAACCAATTGCAACAATCCCTTTTGCCGTTGAATTATTACCAAAATTAATATGCAGTAAAGGGACACCTAAAATACTAATTTTTGACTTATATTCAAACCCTCCATTTATCATTGACATACCAAGATTTTCAGAAAACTCTTTTGCAACTTCTATAGGTTCTCCTAGTACATCATACGGATTCACATCCATACCTTCTTCTTCTCTCGTCATTAAAGTCTCTAATAAATCTGATTTTATTTTCTTCTTTGTTTTGAAATCAGTTGAAACGTAACTTAGAACTTTATTAACATATGCTTTGTATTCTCTTCTCATTAGAACCTCCTAAATTATCATATGAACATGCTTATTTAATTCTTCCCAAGCTTTTAACATCTCACTTAGGGCTTCCCTACCACTTTCTGTGATACGGTAATACTTCCTCGGCACTTTACGCTCACCTTCAAAATTGTTTTTATAACTCTCAATGAACTTCTTATCTTCTAATCTATATAGAATAGGATATAAAGAGCCTTCTTTTAAGCTAAAGTAGCCATCACTTGCACTTTCCATACTTTTGATCAATTCATAACCATAAACATCCGATTCGTTTATGATTTTCAAAACAATAATTTCTAATACACCCTTTTTTAATTGCCTATTGATATCGATAATAATCACTCCAATACTTTTTATTGTATAGTACTTAGTATTACTAAGTATATAATATAACAAAATGTTCTTATTGTCAAATCTAAAAAAATGACTGCCTAAGCAGTCATCTAATTAATCTTGTAATAATATAGCTCTTGTTTCAATCTCTTCAACTAAATCTTTTAAGAATGTTTCTACTGACATAGCGCCTAATTCGCCTTTATCTCTAGATCTAACAGAAATGTTTTTATTTTCTACTTCATTATCACCGAGAACAAGCATATATGGATTTCTCTCAAGTCTTGCTTCTCTGATCTTGTAACCTACTGATTCAAGTCTTGAATCTACATCAACTCTAATACCATGCTTTTCAAACTCTTTCTTAAGTTCATAAGTATAGTCTAAATGACGATCTGCGATTGGCAATAACTTAACTTGTACCGGTGCTAACCATGCTGGGAATTTACCAGCATACTTTTCAATTAACATTGCTAAAGTTCTTTCATAACAACCAATAGAAGTTCTGTGAATGATATAAGGATTTTTCTTCTCTCCATTAGAATCAATATAAGTCATATCAAATTTCTCAGCTAAAGCAAAGTCAATTTGAACTGTAATGATTGTATCTTCTTTACCATGAACATTTTTGAACTGAATGTCTAGTTTAGGACCATAAAATGCCGCTTCACCTTCAGCTTCAGTATAATCAATTTCTAAGTGATCTAAGATATCTCTCATTTGATTTTGAGAATCTTCCCATTGTTCAGCAGTACCGATATACTTCTCTGATTTATTAGGATCCCACTTCGAGAATTGATATGTTATATCATCTCTGATACCAAGTGTATCCATAAAGTAGTTAATTAATGATACAACACCTTTAAACTCATCTTCTAATTGTTCTGGTGTTACCATTAAGTGACCTTCTGAAATCGTAAATTGTCTTACTCTAATCAGACCATGCATCTCTCCTGAAGACTCATTTCTAAATAACGTTGATGTCTCATTGTAACGCTTTGGTAAATCTCTATAACTCTTTTGAGCATTTTTATATACCATGATTTGGAAAGGACAAGTCATTGGTCTTAAAGCAAATACTTCTTTATCATTCTCTTCATCACCTAATACAAACATACCATCTTTGTATAATTGCCAGTGTCCTGAAATTTTATATAAATCTGATTTTGCCATCATAGGTGTTTTTGTTAATTCATAACCTCTTTTTTCTTCTTCATCTTCAACAAATCTTTGAAGTGTTTGGATGATTTTAGCACCTTTAGGCATTAATAACGGTAAACCTTGTCCTACACTTTCATTCGTTGTGAACAATTGAAGTTCTCTACCTAATTTATTGTGATCACGTTTTTTAGCATCTTCTAATTTTGCTAAATGAGTTTCTAATAAGTTCGCTTTAGGGAATGATGTACCATAAATTCTTTGAAGCATTTTTCTGTTTTCATCACCTCTCCAGTAAGCACCTGTTGCACTAAGAAGTTTGAAAGCTTTGATATTCTTGATATCAAATATATGTGGTCCTGCACATAAATCAACAAAATCACCATGTCTGTAGAATGAAATTACAGCATCTTCATCAAGACCTTCTATTAACTCAACTTTATACTCTTCACCCATTTCAGAAACCAATTTTATAGCTTCTGCTCTAGGCAGTTCAAATCTTTCAAACTTTTCTTTTGCTGAAATAATATTCTTCATTTCTTTTTCGATTTTTTCTAAATCCTCTGGTGTAAAGTTAACATCTACATCAAAGTCATAATAGAAACCACTTTCAATTGATGGACCAATTGCAAGTTTTGCTGATGGATATAATTTTTTTACAGCTCTAGCCATAATATGTGCAGTTGAATGTCTAAATGTATCTTTACCTTCTGCATCATCAAATCTAAGAATATTAAGTGATACATCTTCATTGATTACATAACTTAAATCTACTAACTCACCGTTTACTTCACCAATAATTGCTTCTTTTGCCAATCTACCCGAGATAGCTTTTGCTACTTCAAATATTGTAGAGCCTTGTTCTATTTCTCTAACAGAACCATCCTTTAACGTGATTTTAATCATTATTTTTCTCCTAATTTCTTAATACAATTTCGTCTAGTAATAATTCAACTAGATCTTCAACTGGCATACTACCTAATTCACCTTTGTCTCTTGATCTTACTGCCACATTGCTCTTCTCGATTTCCTTATCACCAATAACCAACATATAAGGATTTCTTTCAAGTCTTGCTTCTCTTATCTTATAACCAACCGATTCCTGGCGACCATCTAGTTCCACTCGAATACCGTAAGATGTTAAAGTATTCTTAAGAACAACAGCATAGTCTTCATGTCTGTCAGCTACTGTAATTATTTTTACTTGTACGGGTGATAACCATGTCGGGAACTTGCCTGCATAATGTTCAATTAAGATACCGAAGAATCTTTCAATTGAGCCAAATGCCACTCTATGAATGACTACCGGTTGATGTTTTTCACCATCCTCACCGATATAAGTTAATTCAAATCGCTCTGGCAACTGCATATCGAGTTGAATTGTACCACACTGCCATGTTCTACCGATACAATCCTCTAAATGGAAATCAATCTTTGGACCATAGAAAGCACCATCACCAGGATTTAATTTATAGTCTAAATCCATTTCTTCTAAAGCTTCTTGTAATGCTGTTTCTGCTTGTTCCCATGCTTCATCAGTTCCAATAGATTTTTCAGGTCTAGTCGATAGTTCCACATGATATTTGAATCCAAATGTTTGATAAACTGAATCAATCACTCGAACCACTTCTTTTATTTCATCTTTAATCTGTGATGGCAACATAAAGATATGTGCATCATCTTGAGTAAAGGCACGTACTCTCATCAGACCATGTAAAGCACCTGATAATTCATGACGGTGGACTTTACCAAGCTCACCCACTCTCATAGGGAAATCTCTATAAGAACGCAGTTCTGTTTTATAAACCAACATACCACCGGGACAGTTCATCGGTTTGATCGCATAATCATCATTATCTATCTTTAATGAATACATATTTTCTGCATAATGATGCCAATGACCAGATGTTTCCCATAGTTCACGATTTAGTATTTGTGGTGTTTCTATTTCTACATACCCAGCTTCATCATGAACTTCTCTCCAGTATTCCAACAATTTATTTTTTACAATCATACCTTTTGGTAAAAAGAATGGAAAACCAGGACCTTCTTCCATTAAAGTGAATAACTTTAACTCTTTTCCTAATTTTCTATGATCACGCTTTTTGGCTTCTTCCAATCGATGAAGATATGCTTCTAATTGAGAGGCTTTAGGAAATGATGTTGCATAGATTCTTTGTAACATTTTTTTATCTGAATCACCACGCCAGTAAGCTCCAGCAATGGATAACAATTTAAAAGCTTTAATCTGTTTTAGTCCTGGTAAATGAGGACCGGCACATAAATCAACAAACTCACCGTGTTTATAAAAAGATAATTCCGCATCTTCAGGCAAATCATTAATCAGTTCTACTTTGTAATCTGCGTCTAATTTTGAAACAAACTCTAAAGCTTCTTTACGAGGCATAGTAAAACGTTTTGGTCTTATATCTTCTTTTATAAGGCGTTTCATTTCTTTTTCTATTTTTTCTAGATCTTCTGGTACAAAGACATGCTCTGTATCAAAATCATAATAAAATCCATTTTCTATTGGAGGTCCGATTGCTAGTTTAGTACCCGGAAATAAATTTTGTACAGCCATAGCCATAACATGAGCACTCGTATGTCTAAAGACATCTAATCCTGCTTCATCATTTATTGTTAAAATACTCAACTCAACATCTTCACTTAAGATATAATTTAAGTCAACTGTGGTAGTATTTACAACCCCCGCTACTGCTTCTTTTGCCAATCTACCTGAAATAGATTTTGCTACATCAAATATGGATACGCCAGATTCTACTTCTTTTATTGACCCATCTTTAAGTGTTAATTTAATCATTATTTCCTCCTTCCGTTACTATACAAAAACAAAAAAATCTCCTCCCTAAGAAAGGGACGAGATTATATCACGCGGTTCCACCCTAATTGAATATTCCACTCAATTATCGAAAGATAACAGCTATATCGTGCTTATACGTTGACGTTTCCATCTACTCCGTCAAATGCTCCAGATTAGTTTTCATGTAGTCTTAAGGGTCCATTTCCAGCAACAGAACCTCTCTTGTCTCAGTTTCTACACTACTCTTTCCTTCTTCGCATATGTTCTATTAAATAATTCTATCATGTTCTTAAAAATTGTCAAGCACCAGCGGACATTCTTAACTATTAATAGATATATCAAACGCGTCACTGTTGTTCACTTCAATAATTTTGGCATGGGTACAACCACGCAAATCAGCAATACACAACTTCAAACTCTCAGAATGTTTTGTATGAATAACAAGTGATTCTAAAGGTTCTTTAATTGACCAACCTTTATCAGCCTTGTATTTTC
Organism: Peptostreptococcaceae bacterium; assembly: GCA_013619035.1. The sequence continues at coordinate 4,627 of JABXKX010000026.1, read as the reverse complement.
TAACTTCACTTAGTATCTGTTTAATTACGCCACCTATAGCAAGTGATTCTTCATCTATAATATCTCCATGCCATTGATGCATATGGATGGAATGAATGCCTTCAAAAGATTCAAAAAATGATTTATAGATTTCTTCAGTCATATGAGGTACATAGATACTATATAACTTCAGAATGCCTAACATCGTATAATACATTGCTTGTCTACCAGATTCAACATGCGAAGCATCATATAGTTCTGTTTTATACAGTCTATCTTTAACAAATTCCAAGTAATTGTCACAAAAATCTTTCCAAAAGAACTCATCAATAATATTACGTGCCAAACCTACTTCGTATTGATCTAAGTAGTGTTTAGCTTTTTTGAGGGTTTGATGATACTTAGTAATTATCCATTGGTCAGTCGCCATTATTTTAGTTAAATCTAATGATTCAAAGTGCTCTAATTGCATAATTGCAAACTTTGATGCGTTCCATAATTTTGTTAAAAATCTTTTTGACAATTTTAGTTCTTTTTCATCAAACATCATATCAGTACCAAGCTTTGAATTTGCAGTCCAATATCTTATTGCGTCTGAAGAATAAGTCTCTATCAATTGAATTGGAGACAATGTTGCATTGTTCTTTGACTTACTAATCTTCTCACCTTTTTTCGCGAGTACAAATCCACATATCATGATATCTTTCCAGGGTAATCTCTCATGATGTTCTAAACTCTTTACAATAGTATAAAATGCCCAAGTTCTAATAATCTCATGAGCCTGAGTTCGTAGTGTCATAGGACCAATATTTCTTTCGTCTAACTCGCCCCATCTCCTATTTATTTCAGGTGTAATCGAAGAAGTTGCCCAAGTATCTAATACCGCAGTTTCTGGTATAAACTCCTCACTACCACACGAACAAGCACGCTTAGGTTTATCGGTCATTGGGTTAATCGGTAACTCACTATCGTCTGGGAAATAGGTTTCTTGACATGAACTACAATACCACACTGGAATTGGTACACCATAGTAGCGTTGTCTAGAAACACACCAATTCCACTTTAAATTTTCAACCCAAGTCACATACCTTTTTTTCATATGTTTGGGATACCAATTGATTTCTTCAGCAGCTTTTAAATAATCTTCTTTTCTTGTTAGAATATCAATATACCATTGTTTTGAAGGAATTATCTCAACAGCAGTACCACACCTTTCATGTACTGATACGGTGTGATTTATTGATTGTTCTTCTAATAAAAGCTCTGCTTCTTTTAATCTACTTAAGATTTCTTTTCTAGCTTTTGTTACATACATACCACCTATAATTGGTACTTCACGATTTATATGTCCATCTTTATCAATAATCTTCTTATAATCAAATGCATATGTTTTATACCATTCTAAATCAGTTGTATCTCCAAAAGTACAACACATAACAATACCTGTACCTTTATCCATTTGTACATGTTCATCAGCTAAAACAGGTACTTCAAAATCATATAACGGAACCATGCATTTTGATCCAATTAAAGAGTTATACCTAACATCATCCGGATGAATAAAAATGGCTACGCATCCGTAGAGTAATTCAGGTCTAGTTGTTGCGATCAGCAATTCTTGTGTATTTGTATGGAATTTAATTGTACTAAATAAAGTCTTCTTTTCTACTGAATCTAATTCAGCTTGTGCAATAGATGTTTGACAGTGAGTACACCATAATACTGGGCTTTCATCAATATAAGCTTTACCTTTCTTTGCGAGTTCAAGAAATGAGCGTTGTGAAATCCGTTGTGATGTTTCATCAATGGTTCTATATTCTAATCCCCAATCACAACTAAAGCCCATTTGTTGCCACAGTGATTTGAAATCGTCTTCATATATTTTTGTTGAGTTGATACAATGCTCAATAAACGTTTCACGAGGTAAATCTTTTGCTATAATATTGAGTTCTCTCTCAACCAATCGCTCTGTTGGTAAACCATTATCATCAAATCCAAATGGATAAAATACATTATAACCATTCATTCTTTTATATCTAGCAATCATTTCTGCTTGCGTATAAGAAAATATATGTCCAATATGAATTTTGCCACTAACTGTTGGAGGTGGTGTATCTATACTATAGACTTGACCAGATGCCTCAGGATTAAATTTATAGACTTGATTATCAGCCCAAAACTTTTGTAATCTTGCTTCTGTTTCTTTAAAATCATACTTCTTCTTCAACATCTTTTCCTCCTTCAAAAAATAAAAAAATCCTCATCCTACAATAGGACGAAGACAACTTCGCGGTACCACCTAAATTTATGCCAAAGCATACACTCTGTCTAGTACGAGATTACTCCGATACCAGCTCCCCTTTAACGGTGGGATTCCGGTGAAACCTACTATCAGTTCAGCTCACGATTCAGAGACTACATTCAATTACACCCTCATGAAGATTTACACCAAACATCTTCTCTCTAAGCTTCGGATAGTAATTTACTCCTTCTCATCACAATCTTTCAATAATTTGTCTAATCATAGCAAAAGCAAATTAATCTGTCAAGTCATTAAAATTACACTTAAGATATAATCCCAAATATGATAGAATGTTAACTGATATTACCTCAAACAGATTGGATAGATTATGAAATTATTATTAGCACCCATTCAAGGTGTCACAATTGCACAATATAGAAATTATTATGATAAACTTTTTGGTGGTTTTGATGCGTATTACGCACCCTTTATTTCACCAACAAGTATAGAAGAAACTCATCCAAGTTTCTTTAATGATATCCTACCGGAAGTTAACAGTAACACCATTAACATGGTGCCACAACTCTTAGGTAATGATGGTAAAAACATAAGAGAATATGCTTCTACAATTGTTAAAATGGGTTATAAAGAAATCAACTGGAATATAGGATGTTCCTTTTCAATTGTAACCAAAAAGAAAAAAGGGGCTGGCCTTTTACCTCATACCGATCTGATTAAGGCTGTCTTAGACGAAGTATGTAAAGACACCAATTATGATTTAACCGTTAAAATGAGATTGGGTATGACTCATACAGATGAAGGCATCAAAGTCATCGAGACACTTAATGAGTATCCTTTAAGCGGTGTCATGATTCATGCTAGAACGGGTATTCAACAATATACTGGTCATGTAGATTTAGATGCTTTTGAAACACTCTATTCCAATTCAAAACATCAAATGACTTATAATGGCGACATCTTTACTTATGAAGACTATAAAAAGATACAAGAGAGATTTCCATTACTTGATAGTTTTATGTTAGGCAGAGGCGCCCTTAGGGATCCTTTTTTAGCATCAACTATTAAAGGTACTACAGTACCAAAAGATGAAAAGATAAAAATAATAACATCTTTTCACGATACCATTTATAAACATTATAAAAAGCATACATCCAGAGAAACTCATTTTTTAAATAAAATGAAAGAATTCTGGACATATACTCATGTTCATCTCGATCCTGAGAATCAATTTATAAAAAGAATACGACTCAGTCAAACCAATGAAGAGTATCTTAAAGTTGTAAATGACATACTAAGTGATACAAATCAATGGATTTAATCATCACTGCTTTATTTTCCAAAGCTACAAGCTGGGAATGTACAAATATCGCAGTTTAAACACAGTCCACCATGTCCATACTTAGCTAAGTCTTTTTTCGTTAACTTTTCACCGGTTAACAGCCGTGGGAATACTAAGTCAAATATGGTTCGTTTAGAATACATTGCACAGCCGGGTACGCCAATGATTGGTATGTCATCTTTGTATGCCAGTAAAAACATTGCGCCTGGTAATACAGGCGCGCCATAACTGATGATATCAGCTCCCGTATTTTTGATACTTGTCGGTGTTAAATCGTCAGGATCAACACTCATGCCACCTGTACAGACAATAAAATTAGCACCTTCACCAATTAATGTATCAATAGATTCTGTAATCTGAGTGACATCATCATCAGCTATTATTTGTCTGATGACTTCAACATTATATTCTTTGGCCTTCTCTTTAATGACCGGTCCAAAGGCATCTTTTATCCTGCCATGGTACACTTCACTTCCTGTTGTAACAATCCCTATCTTAAAAGGTTCGTAACTGAGAATGGACAACAACGATGACTCTCCTGCTATAGATTCTGCTTCAATAATCTTATTCTCATGTATAACCAAAGGAATGACTCTAGTGCCTGCTAACTTATCTCCTTTTTTTATTGGAAAACAATCATGTCTTGTTGCAATCATAATGTCTTCAAGGCTGTTTATAGCTTCTAATGTCTTTACATCAACTCTTAACAAACCATCTATTTTTGCATGGATGTTTATTTTACCTTCTTTAATTTCACTACCATACATATGTTCATCCATACAGATAGCACCTAAACGTATGGCTGCATCATTTTCGTGAAGTTCATCTTCTTTCTTTTCCCATACATAGATATGGGTTTTACCCATAGATAAGAGTACTGGAATATCTTCTTCTTTCACTACATGTCCTTTTCTGAATTCAGGTCCTTTTTTAACACCTGGAATAATGATTGTCATATCATGACATAAAACTGAACCAATAGCATCTCTCGTTTGAATTTTCTTCAATATTCTGTCCTTTCTAACTATATGTATAGAAGCTTATTC
>JABXKX010000365.1 GCA_013619035.1 Peptostreptococcaceae bacterium | reverse complement strand
ATACAAAAAGATTGATCAATACAATATTCAATGTCCATAATTAGAGTTAAAATCAATATATAATTGTGCAGTTATTCTAATTACTATAGCACTTCGTTTGAAGTGCTTTTGTTTTGCAAAAATGTGGGTAGGATTATTCAGATGGAGATGTTTTTCGTGAGATTTTAGGGTTATGAAAATAGGATCAAATAGAAGAACACCCTTTTGGCACAATATAAGGCCTCTGGGAGTCGTGTAGTTATATAGACGGTGATTTAGCTGACGCGGGTCTAAAATTGCCTGTTTATAGTATTGAGATTATTAGGTATAAAGCGCGATTAAGAGCTATTTAGAACGATTCAAGGCTATTTTTCAATATGAATGCTCATAACCCTAAGCTATGTGATTAAACTATCTAATTGTTAGATAACCTCACCTGTAGAGTGTTGCTCACTACTACTAACAATTAAGAATTTACTTTACAAAAGAGATACAGAAAGTAAAGGTATACCCTTTAAAACCTTAAAGTTAATTCGTTTGTATCCAGTACTAATAGTAATAATACTGTTCTAATAAATCAAATGATAATAGGATGGTTAACATCTTTCAAATGACCTTAAGGTTTTAATGAATGGTTACGACTTAATGAAAACATATACTATTTCTGTTTAATTGGAATTTGAATTTCTGTAATGAACTCATCTGATGAATCAGAGTAATCGTTATCCACAATATTGTTTTCAATTGAATCACCCGCTATCTCGTAGTTGTTATCTTCAATCCAATCAACGAGTGTTCTATAATGTTTTACTAAATCTTCATATGGCCCTATTACTGTCAAACATGCATAGGTACCGCTAGGTTGCAAGACCAATTGCTCATCTGTTTCTTTATCGGTAGATTCAACTTCAATGAAATATCTGAATTGATTAAAGATGCCTTTTAGCATATCGGATTTAGGTATAGATGTATATACTTCGCCTTCTACAAGCCATGAACTCATTTTAAGAAAGTTATCACTTCTCTTAAAGATTTCTTTTACCTCAGCTGAATCTTCTAGACCATACGTTTTTAAGAATATTCCCCTTCGAGGTTCAAGAGTTGTCACCGTTATTTTATCTAGTTTGGTTTTCGCATATTCAAAAAGATCAAGTTTTGAATTAATCTTATATTTTAAGTTTGTAAGTTGCTGAATTCTTAAATCGACTTCTTCATTCTTTTTCTTAAGCATATTAAATAATCTGTCAGCGTTTTTATTTTTCATGTAGTCTTCAATTTCACTTAGAGAAATATCCAGATTTTTCAAAAAAAGAATACGACTTAGTTTAAACATACTAGCGATATCATAGTATCTATAGTTGTTTTCAGAATCATGTTCTGGTTTAAGTAAGTTCTTTTTGTCATAATGTCTAAGTGTGTCGGTACTAATATTGAACATTTTAGCTAGTTCACCTATAAGGAATTTATCTTTCATAATCATCTCACTCTCATGCCTATATTTTAACAAACATCTAATAATTTAGCAAAAAATAAAAAACTATTTGACATTAGAGTAGGTCCAATGTTTATATTTAGTATATAGACATTATATGTAGTTCCCAAAAAGGAGAACGCTCGATTCTGAGTGTAAACCATCAAAAGTCCTATAAACTTGTAATAACAACGAGTTTATGAATATCTACGCTTCGTCCAATGGGTGAAGGAAAACGATGTGCATTTTATGTTTTTGACTCTTATAATGAGTTTTCATCTAACAATAAATCTTATTTTATTGGAGAGGTTTCGTGTCAATTAGAGCGATATATATTACTTTACTCTAATAAATTAAATATGGGCATTTAATAGTGCCAATATTACAAATATATATTTAAGGAGAATACAATCATGAGCAACTATAACGCAGTAGCAGCAAAAAATACGGAAAATGCGCCAAAAGGTAACGGTCTATATTCACAAACGGTAGCTTACTCTCATTACAATAATCTTTCAGCTCAATTACCTATCGATCCTAAATCTGGTAAGTTAGTAGCTGGTGGTATAACAGAGCAGGCTGAACAATGCTTTAAAAATATCAAAGCAATTATTGACAGCATCGATCATGTTATGAGCGATATTGTTAGAATCACTGTATTCGTTACGAATATCAAAGACGTTGACGCTGTTAACGAAGTTTATAAAACATTCTTCCCATGCTATGATCCTACACGTACGACAGTTGCAGTTGCAGCTTTACCTATGGATGCAATGGTACAAGTTGAAGCGCTTGTTTCACATGGTGAAGGTTCAATTCCAAATGCACCACAATCAGGTGACTTAATTAAACTTACAAATAACACGGCTAATGCGCCAATGACTCCTCTATCTACGCAATCAGTAGCTTTTTCTCATTACAATAATCTTTCAGCTCAATTACCTATTGATCCAATTTCAGGTAGAGTGATAGCTGGTGATGTAAAAGAACAAACTGCTCAGTGTTTAAAGAATATTAAAGCAATTTTAGAAAGTATTTATGTTCCTTTTGAC
>JABXKX010000242.1 GCA_013619035.1 Peptostreptococcaceae bacterium | reverse complement strand
ACACACATATAAGCACTTGAATATATGTCTATTCAAACTATATTTTAAAAATTATTGAAGTGGAGTATATGAATGAGAAATGTAAAAGTAGCCGCAATTCAAATGAGTTGCTCAAGAGTTATTTCAGAGAATATTTTAAAAGCCGATAGATTGGTAAGAGAAGCTGCTGGTAAAGGCGCTCAAATCATTTTGTTACAAGAGTTATTTGAAAATGTTTACTTCTGTCAAAAAGAGAAACTGGAGTATTATGCTTTTTCAAAACCCGTCGAAGAAAATGATGCGATGCTTCATTTTAAAAGTGTAGCAAAAGAATTGAATGTTGTTTTACCAATTAGTTTTTATGAAAGAAAAAATAATGCGAGATACAACTCAGTTGCAGTAATTGATGCTGATGGAGAAACACTAGGTATCTATAGAAAGAGTCATATTCCTGATGGACCCGGTTATGAAGAAAAATTCTATTTTAACAATGGTGATACAGGATTTAAAGTGTGGCAAACCCAGTTTGGTAAAATTGGTATCGGTATCTGTTGGGATCAATGGTTCCCTGAAACAGCAAGAGCGATGGCGATTATGGGGGCTGAAATTCTATTTTATCCAACTGCTATTGGATCTGAACCCGATGGTTCTGGAACTGAATCAAAAGCACATTGGCAGCGTTGTATGCAAGGCCATGCCGCATCCAATATAGTACCGATTGTATCGTGTAATCGTATAGGAACAGAAACCGAAGAAGAAATGGAAATTGATTTTTATGGATCATCTTTTATAACAGATGCCAAAGGAAAAATCATTGTAGAAGCTTCTGAAGATAAAGAGGAAATAATTTATGCTACATATGATTTAGATCAGATTGATTTAGAACGTGTAGATTGGGGTGTGTTTAGAGATAGAAGACCAGAACTTTATGGACCTATTTTAACTCTAGATGGACAAACTAAATTGTAAAGGAGAACTTATGCATTCAGATTATATGCCAACAGGTGGAATTGAGTGGTCTCAAGATTGGGATCCAACAACTAAATTATCAATTAAAGTAAACAGACATTTACATGCAGAAAAAACAGAGTACCAACAAATAGATTTCTTTGAGTCGGATACTTATGGAACTTTCTTCACATTAGATGGTTTAATGATGGTTAACGAGAAAGATGAATTTGTTTATCATGAAATGATCACACATGTTGCAATGGCAACACATCCAAATGTTAAAAAAGTTTTAATCATCGGTGGTGGTGATGGTGGTACTTCTAGAGAAATCTCTAGATACAAGACAATCGAACATATTGATATGGTAGAGATAGATGAAAGAGTTGTAAGACTTTGTCAAGAATATTTACCTGTAACAGCAGGTCACTTAGCAGGTGATGATAGAATTCATCTAAAGTTTACAGATGGTTTTAAGTTTGTTGTTGATACACCAGACAATACGTATGATCTAATATTAGTTGATTCTACTGATCCAATTGGACCAGGTGAAGGTTTATTTACAAGAGAATTTTACTCAAACTGTTATAGAATCTTAAATAAAGATGGTATTTTGATTAATCAACATGAGTCACCATATTATGATTTCCATGTACATGGCATGAAGAGAGCTCATCTAAGAATAAACGAGTTATTCCCAGTGGTACATGTGTATCAATACCATATGCCAACTTATCCTTCAGGACATTGGTTATTTGGTTTTGCTTCAAAGACATATGATCCTATAAAAGATCATGATCCAAAAAGATGGGAAGCGCTTAATTTAACAACAAAGTACTACAACAGTGAGATTCATAAGGGTGCATTTGCATTGCCTAATTTTGTGAAAGACAAGATGAAATAATTTAGGAGGTGACTAGTTGGACAAACTGAAATTATATGGATTTAATAATTTAACCAAAACGCTCAGTTTTAATATATATGACATTTGTTATACAAAAACAAAAGAAGATCAAAAAAAGTATATTGAGTACATTGATGAGCAGTACAATGCGAAGAGATTAACAGATATTCTATCTGATGTCACTGATACAATTGGTGCCTGTATTTTGAATATCGCAAAACAAGATTATGATCCACAGGGAGCAAGTGTAACGATTTTAATATCAGAAGCACCTTTATGTGATAGTGAGATTGATGACTCTTGTAATCAAGGTATTTTAGCTTATCGAGATTCTGTAGTAGGGCATTTAGATAAAAGCCACATTACAGTGCATACGTATCCTGAAAGTCATCCTTTTGAAGGGATCTCTACATTTAGAGTGGATATTGATGTCTCAACATGTGGTGAAATTTCACCTCTGAAAGCACTTAATCTTTTAATCAATTCATTTGATTCTGATATCATCAACCTGGACTATAGAGTCAGAGGATTCACAAGAGACTTAGATGGTACAAAACATTTTATTGATCATAAAATCAAATCGATTCAAGACTACATCAGTGATGATGTATTGGATAAATACAAAGCCAACGATAGTAATATTTATCAACAAAATATCTTCCATACTAAAATG
>JABXKX010000238.1 GCA_013619035.1 Peptostreptococcaceae bacterium | reverse complement strand
CATCACATCTTATGATGAGATGTCACCCTATTTATATCCTACTGATCAAAATACGATACAATGGCATATCATATTACCAAACAAATAACCTAGAGCAAGCTCTAGGTTATATTTCTGATTCAAATATATGATTGATAACAAGCGCTATACTTCCAATACCATCTTGTTCTACCGAACCCAATAATACTGGTGTCTTTTCGGCATATCTAGAAAATATATTGGCTTCGACCGACTGAATAACACTCTTGGTAAATACTTCTGAGGACATTGGTACAATCCCACCTAATATAATTGTTTTAGGGTTATGAATATTGATTAAGTTAGATATACCGATTCCAAGTATCCGACCAGATTCGATTAACACATCACTTTGTGGTGCTAAATGAATAGCCTCTGAGAAATTTCTCACTTCAGGGTACTTTACTTTGATATCATGAGTAATCGCACCAGCAGAAACATACATTTCAAGACAACCTTGACTACCACAATAACAAGGTTTACCATCTAACGATATAATCGTATGACCAAATTCACCTGCAACTTTATGATGTCCTTCAAAGATCTTGTTGTTGTGAACAATGCCACATCCAACACCTTGATCGACAAATACATAAATGAAATCCGATATAGTTTTTCCATGACCAAACCATAATTCTGCTAAAGTTCTGGTTCGAGCAACATTATCTACAAAAATATTAATCTTTGATCGTTCTTCGAACCACCCTTTTATATCTATAGATTCCCAACCTTTTAAAATAGAATATTCTATTTCTTTCACATATTTAAAGTTGGTCCCTGGCGTTCCAATACCTATACCAGCGATTTGATTGGGTTCTAAATGATGACTATTTAATAAACCATTTATTCTATCATTAACCTGAGTCAATATGAATTCTGGTGTACTCTCTAAGAGTTCTTCTGATTGCCACTTATCAATCACATGCCCAACTAAATCAGTTAAGATAATCGTTGTTTTTATGGCAATTTCAACACCAATAATATACATAGCATCTTGTTTCAGAGAAATCAAATTAGGTCTTCTACCACCAGAGGAATCGCCTTTACCAATATCGACTATGATGCCATCCTCTATAAGTCCATCCACCAATCGCATCACACTAGGTAGTTTTAGATTGGTCAGTTTCGCAATTTGTGCACGACTGATTTTTTCATATTGGAATACCAATTTAATAATGATATTTCTATTCATTTGTTTCAGTAAACTTGGTTTACCTGTAACTATTTTTGACGTCATATCTTACCTCTCTAACGTTATAATTATATGACGTTCAAAAATATTAATCAAGTTCTACTCACCAAAGGCGCCACCACCACCGTATTCAGTGTTGATAAAAGTTTTTACTTTCTCTGATTGAAGTGCCTTTACCAAAGCCGCTAATAATCTGTTTTCTTCTTCACCTTTAGAAACCAAACTATATTGGCATATGGTGATTCATTTCCTCTAAAATCAACATATCTGATGCTGGAGATAAGCCTGCTTCAACAGGTTTTGAAAAGATTAATTATTCCGACAATTAAAACCGTGACATAAATGCTGAAATTTCAACGTTTATATCACATAAAAAAATATACAGTTTAGTGTACTATCCTTTATAATTCTGTTTTAGTAACATCATCTCTTCTTTGTATCCTTCTAATTCATTAGGTGTTTCTAAGTTGAATGAAAGATGTTTTAACTTCGGATGATTTACGATATTAATAAGGGCCTCTAAACCAAGAGTACCTTCTCCAATTTTTTCATGACGATCTTTATTTGAAGCAAATGGCATTTTAGAATCATTTAGATGAACAGCTTTCAAACGATCCAATCCAATAATCCTATCAAAATCATTTAATACCCCGTCTAAGTCATTAACAATATCGTAACCTGCTGAATATAAATGACATGTATCAATACAAACACCTAAATGTTTATTATGTACAACGCCTTCTATGATTTGATTTAATTCTTCAAAATTCCTACCAATTTCAGTCCCTTTACCAGACATACCTTCCAAACAGATTTCAACTGTATTATCTGGACCAACAGCCTCGTTTAAAGCATCGATAATATATGCGATACCAACATCAGCACCTTGTTTCACATGGGATCCGGGATGAAATACATACAATGCTTTAGGAATCATAGAGACCCTTTTAATATCATCTATTAGCAAGTCTCTTGCATAGGTTCTGATCTCTTCTTTATTTGAACATAAATTCATAGTATAAGAACCATGAGCAAAAAGTTTACCGAAATGATGTTCATTCATCAATTCTATTAATTTTTCTACATCTTTTTCATCAATAGCTTTCGCTTTACCACCTCTTGGATTTCTAGTAAAGAACTGAAATGTGTTACCACCTAGTTCTAAAATTTGAAGTCCCGCTTTATAAAATCCATTTGCTATAGATAAATGACATCCAATATTCATATGACCTCCTAAAAAGAAAGCAAGTCTAAGACTTACTCTCTAGCTCTTCTTTACATAAATAACATATACC
>JABXKX010000367.1 GCA_013619035.1 Peptostreptococcaceae bacterium | reverse complement strand
TTAATTATATTAATGAAAATAGTCATGAAAAACTGAAAGGAGTAGAGGTAAATGAGGATATTAATAGCTGAGGACGATTATGTAAGCAGAAAATTTTTATATAAGTTTTTATCCACTTTTGGCGAATGTGATGTGACAGTAGATGGTATGGAAGCTATTGAAGTATTTTTATCCGCTCTGGAAAATGGTAGCTACTATGATTTGGTATGTCTTGATATTATGATGCCAGAAGTAGACGGTGTAAAAGCGCTTAAAACGATTAGATTATTGGAAAAAGAAAGAAACATACCAAAAGAAAATTGTAGCAAAATCATTATGACGACAGCATTAAACGATCCGGATGGGATTTTTAAAACCTATGAGTTAGGTTCTGAAGCTTATGCTGTTAAGCCAATTGATACAGTAAAACTCGTTGAGGTGATGACTAAATTAGGTCTTATTGAAGTCTAGACAAAAGCCAACTTATCTGATAATATTATCTGATGTAGAAGACACGAAAATTAAAGGAGATTATCATGGAAAACAAAGTATTAGCAGTTGTTGGTGATAGAGAAATTCGTCAATCAGATTTCGATACATTATTACAACAAATCGGACCTCAAAGAGCAATGCAATTTCAATCACCAGAAGGTCAAAAACAATTATTGGATGAGTTAATTCATCAAGAATTATTCTTAATCAATGGTAAAGCAGCTAAAATTGAAGAGACTGAAGAATTTAAAACAGAGCTTGAGTTTGTTAAAGATAACATGATCAAGCAATTTGCTATCAGAAACCTTTTAGATAATGTATCTGTAGAAGATGCTGAAATCGAAGCTTTCTATGGTGAAAACGCTGAAATGTTTAAAGATGCTGAAGCAGTTAAAGCAAGTCATATTTTAGTTGATACAGAAGAAAAAGCACAAGCTATCTTAGAAGAATTAAAAGGTGAGAAATCATTTGAAGAAGCAGCTCTTGAGCATTCTTCTTGTCCTTCATCACAAAGTGGTGGAGACTTAGGTGAATTCACTAGAGGTAAAATGGTTCCTGAGTTTGAAAATGCTGCATTTGATATGGAAGTAAATGAAGTGAGTGGTGTTGTGCCAACTCAATTCGGATTCCACATCATTAAAGTTACTAATAAACAAGAAGCAAATCAAAAATCTTTAGAAGATGCTAAAGAAGAAATTACTAATACAGTATTACTTAAGAAGCAACAAGAAGTATACTTAGCAAAAGTTGATGAAATAAAAGCTAATGTTGAAGTAGAAGTAAAGTAATAAATTTAACGACCTAGTTTACTAGGTCGTTTTAAATTCTATACTTGTTTGTAGTTGATCCACTATAAATGATTGAGATTGTCCGCCAAATCGTTTCACAATGAGTTCTTCTAAATCTCTTATGGCTTTTTGGAGTTGTTCTTTTCTAGTTTCAAATCCTACCAATTGAAAGAAAATATCTTTACTTTCTAGAGTAATCTTACCTAACTCACTTTGTCTCCATAACCAATGGCGTGTTTGAACATGATGACCACTTGTAAATACGAGTTCACCAGAGGGCAACATTTCTTCTTTTGTTTCACCAAAAGGAAGAAACGTATCACCTGTTGTGGTCAATCTAACTTCTAAATCTTCATAAATATCCTTTAGATCATGCCCACCTAGAGATATACCATTATTGAGTCCTATGGCATTACAACAATCTACCAAAGCATTAATTCTAGGAAGGGATTGCCCTTTCAAAATACGTTTACTCATAGCTTCAATTGAGTTTTGGTATTTATTTGGATTGATTTGAAATGAAATAAGTGCCTTTCTATAACAAGCAAAAGTTGGATGACTCTTTAATTGATTAAGAGATATTACTTTCCTTAAGCTTTGTTCAGCATGAGTTAAGTTTTCATCGTCTACTAAACTCGTGAGTGAGTTCTTTAAATTATTGCCAATCACGACTCCAAAACATAGAGTTGGATTTTTTTCGAAAACATATGGATGAACTGTATATTTCATAGGTTACCTCCTAACTTAATGATATAGTTTACACCAACTGTCAAGTCAATAAAAAAAGCAATCCTAAGATTACTTCAATTATTTGATATAATGAATGATTTTTTCTGCGAGTACTTCTTTATGATACTTCTTTATGATATATCCTTTAGCACCTGAACTAAATGCTCTTTCAATATCGCCATCATTTTCACTACCTGAATATATAACAAATGGGATATTTGCATACTCAGTAGATTCACGTAAGGTGCGACATAATTCTATGCCGGTCATACCAGGCATGTCAATATCACTAAGAATTAAATTGGGAGTCAACTCGGATAACATTTGTAATGCTTCTATTCCAGAATAAACATCAATGACTTTAATATTATAAGGTTTTAAGGTATCTTTGATAACAATATGCATAAATTTATTATCTGATACATATAGTACAGTTTGTTTTAACAGATTCATGATTGCCTCCTGTACACTAATAATACCCCTGTCTCTTATACACATCTGACGCTGCCGATGATCTACTCTTC